>DAIDBB010000466.1 GCA_027310325.1 bacterium
GGCCCGCCAAGGACTATAAGGGCCGAATACCCGTTTATCCGATCCGGTATCCTTTCATTTCGATAGACCTTTAAAAGGACCGCCTCGAACCCTTCTTTTCCGGCGAGCGGGCCTATCGTACCCGGCCCTTCGTGCGGGACATGCTGAACAACAAGAATTTTTCCCATATCCATTCCTTGCGAAAAAGAATTACCTCCTCCCTTCCTTCTCGAAGGCGAGAATTATCACCTCGGCTATCTCGATCATGGTCTTTCTCTTGTCCATGCTTATCTTGCGTATCCTCGAGAACGCCTCGCCCTCCGATATCTTTTCCCTTGCCATGAGAAGGCCCTTCGCCTTCTCGATCACCTTTCTCGCCTGAAGCGCTTTTTTAAGGTCCTCGTTTTCTTTTCTCAGGGCCTTGAACTCGATAGACCTCGATATCGCAAGCTCCGCCGCGGGTATAAGCTCTTCCTGCCGGACGGGTTTGACGAGATACGCCATGACCCCGGCCGATACAGCGCGTTTGACCGTCTCCTCGTCGTCCCTTGCCGTAAGGAGCACGACAGGTATCTGGTACTGGCGGGTTATTTCGTCGGCGGCCTCGATGCCGTCCTTTACCGGCATCTTTACGTCCATGATAACGAGGTCGGGCAATTTCTCCCTGCAAATGTTCACGGCGTCGAGCCCGTTTCCGCCTTCGGCTATAACCCTGAAACCGCCCGCTTCGGCCAGCCCCCTGAGCACCACCCTTTCCGAAGGGCTGTCATCTATTATGGCCACGTTCTTCATGGCCATTTATAATAGCAAATTCAATGCCAGGAGGAATCCGTGGATTTCAACGGAATATCCGCGTTATTATGTCGTCCTCGGGCGCCGAGATGAAAGTTTTTAAGGCATTGCTGGTCAAGTTTTAGGCACTCTTCTTTCCGGCCAGCGAGTAGATATCAAGGTACCTTCCGGCCGCGCTTTCCCACGAAAGGTCCTCTTTCATGCCGTTTCTCTGGAGTTTTACCCAGGCCTTTTTGTCCCTGTACGTTTCGACGGCTTCCCTCACCTTGTTTATAAGGGCCTTTGACGAATACTCTTTGAACTTGAAGCCGTTGCCGGCCTTCGCCTTGTAATCCCTTACGGTGTCGTCGAGCCCGCCGGTGGCCCTGACGACCGGCACCGTGCCGTATCTGAGGCTATAGATCTGGTTAAGCCCGCACGGCTCGTACTTGGAAGGCATGAGGAGCATGTCGCACCCGGCCTCGATCACGTGCGATAGGGCGTCGTCGAAGACGATGTTGACCGAGACCTTCTGCGGATAGCGCCTCGAGAGGTCTTCAAGGAGCTTTTGATACCTGGACTCGCCGGAGCCCAGGATGACAAGCCCGACGTCGAGCTTCATGAGCTCGGGCATGGCCGCGGAAAGTATGTCAAAGCCTTTCTGGTCGGCAAGCCGTGAGACCATCCCTATAAGAGGGGTGTCTTCCCCGACCCTGAGGTTTGTTCTCTTTAGAAGTTCCCTCTTGCACGCGGCCTTGCCTGAAAGGTCTTCGGACGAATAGTTGGCGGGTATGAGCCTGTCCGCCCCGGGGTCCCAGACAGAGTAGTCCACCCCGTTTAATACGCCGTAAA
>DAIDBB010000543.1 GCA_027310325.1 bacterium
GTAAGCCCGTCCATGCCGGGCATGTCCATGTCAAGCGTTATGACATCCGGCCTGTGCTTTTCCGCCTTTGCCAGGGCGAACCTGCCGTCGACGGCGGTCGCGACCACTTCGATGTCCGGGTCTTTCTCAAGTATGAGAGGAATAAGCTTTCTCATGAGAGCCGAGTCGTCGACCACGAGCACCTTTATTTTTTTATGCTTGCTCATCGCCCCGTAACCTTTCAGTTGGCCGCTCTTCCGTACCGAGCCTCTTCATCGGCCGGGGTCCCGTTCATGACCGCGGCCGTGTTAAGTATCAAAACTACAGACCCGTCGCCGAGTATGGACGCCCCGCTTACGGTGCCGGACTTGACCCACGCCCCGTCGATCGCCTTTACCACCAGCTCTTTTTCCCCGAGGAAGCCGTCGACCGCGAGCGCCGCGGTCCTGTCTCCGTGGTTTAATATAAGCGCGAAGATCTTTCCGTCCTTCCGGGGGATTTCCCTGTGGCCGCGAAGCCTCAGGATGGGAACGACCCTGTCCCTGTTGCGCAGGACCGGGCTGCCGGCCACGATGGAGAGGTCCTTCCGGTAGGTCCTTATGATCTCCACGACCGAGCCCATGGGAACGGCATAGAGCTTGCCGTTTATCTTTACGACCACGCCCCTTATGATCGAAAGGGTCATGGGAAACTTGAGGGTGACCGACGTCCCCTTGCCGACCCGGGATATTACGCTTATCGTGCCCCTCATGTTTTCGATGACGCTCTTTACGATATCCATCCCGATGCCGCGCCCCGATATGTCGCTTACCGTCTTCGCCGTCGAGAACCCCGGAAGGAATATGAGCCCCAGGGCCTCTGTTTCGTTCATTTTTTCGGCGTCCGTGGCCCTGATAATGCCCTTCTGGACGGCCTTTTCCTTGAGCTCGACGGGGTCTATCCCCCTGCCGTCGTCCTCGATCGTTATGACAACGCCGCTGTCCCTGTGGCAGGCCCCGATACTTATCGTGCCCTGGCTGTTTTTTCCCGCCGCGGCCCTCTGCGCGGGCGGCTCTATGCCGTGGTCCGCGGCGTTACGGATGATATGGAGGAGCGGCTCCCCGATAACGTCTATAAGGGCCTTGTCCACTTCCGTATCCGCGCCTTTGAGGACAAGGTTTATCTCCCTGCCGTTTGTCTTGCAGATGTCCCTTACCGTCATGGGGAACTTCTTGAAGACCTTTTCAAGGGGGACCATCCTTACGGACATGACGCTCCTCTGGAGGTCCGCTACACTCCTTTTTATGAAGGTATTGGCCTTTAGAAATCCCTGAATAAGCTCGTCCTCGGGGTGGCGGGACTCGAAGTTCCTTATGAGCTGCTCTATCATGGAACGGCCCAGAACGAGCTCGCCGACGAGGTCCATCATCTGGTCTATCCGCTCGGATTTTACCCGTATCGTCTGGGCCCCGTCTTTTTTCTGGATGGCATCGGAGTTCTCCCGGGGCCGGGGGGACCCTTCGGCGATGGCCTTAGTTGCCTTTTTCTCGAGCGCCTCGGCCACGATGTCAACGGCCGGCTTGTCCACGGGCCGCGCACGGCGCGCGAGGTCATCCTTGAGCGCCTCTGATATGACGTGCGTCGAGCCGTCGCGGTCCGACTGTATCGCCCGCATTATCTCGTCCACGACGCCGAGTATCGTGTCCACTATGCCGTCGTCCAGGCCGGCGGTACCATTTTCGATTCCGCCGAGGAGGTCCTCGGCCATGTGGATCACCTCGGCGACGTCTTTAAGCCCTATGGTCGACGAATCGCCCTTCAAGGTATGGAACAGGCGCTTTATGCCCTTTATCGAATCTTTATTGAAGCCGTTGGCCTCAAGAGCGAGGACCTCCTCCGTGAGCCGTTCGCCCATCTCGACCGACTGGACGTAGAACGTCTCTTTCAGGAAATCAAGCTCCTCTTTGCTTAGCGTTATGGCGTCGAAGTTATCCACGGTCCATTCCGTCCGATGGGGCCTCAATCACAATTCTTCCTGTATGCCGTACCCTTGTCGTGGTGAATAAAGGTAAAACTGTCATCGATGCCCTGAAGGGTCTCGCTGTGCCCTAAAAAAAGGTATCCCCCTGGCACAAGGGCCTTCCGGAGCCTGCCGATGACGTTCTTCTGCGTCTGCCCGTCGAAGTAGATAAGGACGTTCCTGCAGAATATGACGTCGAAGTCCCTCTCCCCGTTGTCGTGCATCAGGTTATGGTGGTCGAAGACAACGAGCCGTTTTATCTCGTCCGTGACCCTGTAGCCGGACTTGTCCCTGCAGAAGTACATGCCGAGGAGCCTCTCGTCGATCCCTTCCATTTTCTCGGGCGCGTAGACCCCTCTGCCCGCCGCCTCCAGAGCTGTCATGCTTAAGTCCGAAGCCAGGACCTTTATCTGCCAGTTCCTTATGTCCGGGATCGATTCCCTGAGTATGATCGCCAGAGTATACGGCTCCTGCCCGGTCGAGCAGCCGGCGCTCCACATCTTAAGCGCCGGTCGTTCCCCCTTCCTCTTCCTTTTTATGATCTCCGGCAGGACCTTCCTTGAGAGCACGTCCATCTGAGGGCGGTTGCGGAAAAAAGACGTTTCGTTTATCGTGAGGGCGTCGAGAAAATCGAGGAGCTCCTTTTTCCCGTCAGGGCCCGTCAGGAGCTTGTAGTAGCGGTAATAGCTCGAGATATTGGTCTCCCTCATCCTTCTGGCGGCCCTGTTCATGAGAAAGTTCTTCTTTTCGTCCTTAAGCCATATGCCGCTCTCGGCGTAGACAAGGTCTCGCAGCAGGTGGTACTCGTCCTCGCTGATATTCGGTTGTGGGAAAGCGGTTATTAGCATCTTAATTTATCAATGGCGCAAGTCGTCCGCCTTGCCTTTCAGTTCGCCGCAAGCCTCATGTGCTTGACGTTAGAGGGGGTTTCCGGCTCCGCGGCCGCTATTTTCCGGCTTTCGGAGATCTTGAACCTCGAGACCGTTTCGTTCAGCCACTCGGCCTGCCTGGACATCTCCTCGGCCGACGATGCGAGCTGCATGGTGCTTGCGGCGTTCTGCTGTATCATCTCGCGGAGCTTCTCGACGCCCCTTACCACCTGATCGGTGCCGGAGGCCTGTTCGTCGGCTGAAGAGCTTATCTCCTGGGTTATGTCGTTAAGTCTTACTATCGCCTTGGATATTTCCGCGCACCCGCCGGCCTGCTCGGCCGTCGCGGCGCCTATCTCCTGCGAGTACCTGGCCACTTCCGAGGCCGACGCGTCGATATTTCTCAGGGCCTCGACGACGTCGTTTGAAAGCCGGAGCGCGTTATTTACGACCTCGACGTTCTTTTCGACCTTCAAGACCGCCGCCGCCGAATCCTTCTGTATGCCGTAGACCAGTTCCGAGATCTCTGCCGTGCTCTTGGCGGACCTCTCCGCCAGATTTCGCACCTCGTCGGCCACCACGGCAAAGCCCAGGCCGTGCTCGCCGGCCCTGGCGGCCTCGATCGCGGCGTTTAACGCGAGGAGGTTTGTCTGCTCGGCTATGTCGTCGATGACCTCTAT
>DAIDBB010000563.1 GCA_027310325.1 bacterium
GCCCAAGGGCGTTGAGATGAACACCCGGGTCTTCCGGCAGGGGACCTTCATCGAAGCCTCGGTGGAAAACCTAAGGCGGGCCCTCGTTGAGGGGGCCGTGGTTGTCTCCATAGTCGTCGTGTTTTTTCTTTTTAACTTCAGGGCCTCGCTCATCACATTGACCGCGCTCCCGTTGTCGCTCCTCTCAGGGGTCCTGCTGTTGAATGCGTTTGGAGTAGGGATTAACGCAATGACCCTCGGCGGCCTGGCCGTCGCCATAGGCGCGGTCGTGGACGACGCCATAGTGAGCGTGGAGAACATAGTAAGGCGCTTGCGGCTGAACCGGGAAAGCCCTTCGCCGGAGCCGCCTCTGAAGGTGATTTTCGACGCCTCCGTGGAGATACGTCATGCCGTAGTCTACGCCACATGGATAATCCTGATAGTCTTCATGCCCGTATTTTTCCTGGCAGGGGTTGAGGGAAAGATCTTCACGCCCTTGGGTATGGCATTCACACTATCCCTTTTTGCCTCGCTCATAGTGGCCGCCACGCTTACTCCAGCTCTCTGCGCCATTTTGCTCCTGAGAGGCCAGGGCCTTGAGAAGGAGAGCGTCACAATGCGGGTGTTGAAGCGGGGGTACGAGGTTATTCTAAAAAAGGCGCTGAAACATCCGCGCGGTATCATCGCAACTTCCGTTGCCTTGCTCGCCGGGGCCCTTGTCATGCTTCCCTTCTTTGGCCGCGCCTTCCTTCCCGAGTTCCGCGAGGGAAACTTCATCCTCCAGGTCACGATGCTTCCAGGCAGCTCCATTCAGGAGTCGCTGCGGGTCGGCGGGAGGATTATTTCGCTGTTGAGGAAACATCCGGAGGTGATCTCGGTCTCGCAGAGGGCGGGACGGTCGGAGCGTGACGAGGACGCACTGCCGCCCAACGTAAGCGAGTTCGATATCGCGCTGCGTTACGGAGAAAGAGACCCTGAGGAGCTTACTGCGGCCATCCGTAGTGACCTTGAGAAGGTCCCTGGCGTGGCCTCCGTTCTCGGGCAATTCATCGCCCACCGGCTTGACGAGGTGCTCTCCGGGGTAAGGGCCCAGATAGCGATCAAGCTCTTCGGGTCGGACCTCGATGTCCTCAGGGAAAAGGGTCAACAGATAGAGCAGATTCTGCGTAAGACGAGCGGGGTCACCGACGTTCTTCTCGAACCCATCATAAACGTTCCCGGAGTGGGCATTAGAGTAAACAGGCAAGAGGCCGCCCGCCTGGGTCTAAATGTCGGGGACGTACTGCAAACGGCAGAGGTCGCCTTTGGAGGCACGGCCGTTTCCCAGGTGCTTGAGGGCCAGCGGCTATTCGATTTGTTTGTCTGGTTCGACGAGGGGTCCCGCAAGGACGTTTCAGCCATGCAGAACGTCCTGATCGATACCCCCGAGGGCAGGAAGGTCCCTCTTAAGCTTGTAGCCGACGTGGAAATCGTGAACAGCCCTTTCATGATAAACAGGGAAAATGTCCAACGGAGGATCGTCATCCAGTCAAACGTCACAGGAAGGGACCTGGGAGGGATAATCGCGGAGGTGAAAGCGAAGATAGTGGAGCGGGTCGCGCTCCCGCAGGGGTACTTTATCGAATACGGAGGCCAGTTCAAGAGCCAGCAGGAAGCGGCAAGGGTCCTGATGGTCTATGGGCTTATAGCCGTCATTGGAATCCTTATCATGCTGTTTAAGGCCTTTAACTCCGCCAGGGCGGCGCTGCTTGTCATGGCGAACCTTCCCCTTGCGTTGATCGGCGGCGTTGCCGCGATATTTCTGACAGGGAAGGTTATGAGCGTCCCGTCCTTAATAGGGTTTATCGGCGTTTTCGGGATCGCGGCCAGAAACGGGATAATACTGGTGAGCCATTACCGCAGCCTCAGGGCCGAAGGGCTTTCGAGGGAGGACGTCATTATGCAGGGGTCTAAGGACAGGCTCGCCCCAGTCCTTATGACCGCCGCCGCAGCAGCTCTGGGGCTCCTGCCGCTTCTCTTCGGAGAAGCTGCGGGAAAGGAGTTGGAAAGGCCGATGGCATATGTGATCCTGGGAGGCCTCGTTACATCTACTTTTTTGAATATGGTAGTGGTGCCTACCCTTTTCCTGCGCTATGGCTGGGAGGACGAACAGACGTTCAGACGGCAGCTTGCTAAAGAGAGCGGAGATCTCCTTGCGTCTGGCGCTTCGTCTCAAAGGGCTTCTCCGGAAGAATAAAAATGGCTCTTCTGAGTTCTTGTGGGTCGATTTTTCCATGAGGCCTTTCAGCTTCATCTGGAACGGTTTTTCCGAGTTTAATCGCTATTTGAAAACTCGACACATTATGTCAGAGGGAGTAATGTCTCCGGCCATGAATACAAAGACTACTCCTGGCTCGCGGCTTCGCCATGCCGTTTTTCGAGGCATGACGACGCAACGGGTGTTTCGTACGGCGCCCCGGGATGGACTTAGTTTTCATCTTCAGGATAGAGGACCCAGTTATATAGGAACCACGGTATAAAGATGGGCATTTCTTGAGAGCGAGGGTCAAACGGCCCGTGTTCTTCCCACAGGCACCACTCCTCCCATGCTTCGAGTATTGCAGTCGGGCCATAAACTTTTTCCGCGTGGATTAAAAGCCCGGATATCAGTTCCTCTCTCGCGGAACGGACCTGTCTTAATAAGAAATCGCCGGAGACCCTTCGCTATGGTCAGCCTAACCCTGATCGCCTATATTTATTTCTGGCATCTCTATAAATTTGAGGGCACCCGAACTCAGCGGAAG
>DAIDBB010000579.1 GCA_027310325.1 bacterium
CGCCCAACTCCTCCTCCACCTCTCTTCTCACCGCATCCTGCCGTGTCTCGCCGCTATGCTTTTTTCCTCCCGGCGGCTCGATACGGATAGTATCGTGTTTCTTATTGTGCACGAGAAGAAGCCTTTTGTCCTTTATTATGAGGGCCGCCACCAACTCTTTTTTCATCAGGCTGATTATCCATTAAATCAGGACCTCAGGTCAAGCAGGGCTTACGAAATATCGCCTATTAAAAAATATAGCTGTATCCCTTTGATTTCCATTGCTTTTAAAAGCAAGGATTTGTTATGATGCCTATTATTTAGGCAATTTCCTGATTTAGTGGATTGGTTTTCGAAAAACCGGAATTTGTTCGGGCTGCTCAAAAAAGCTCCAGATGCGAGGCGTCGAGAAGCGAGGAATGAGGCGTACTTTATTTGTACGCCGCAATGACGAGCGACGAGGACAACGAAGCAGATGGACTTTTTCAGCAGCCTGTTAGGGATGAAAATGTTTTCTTACGAAGACATAGTAGAGAACCTTGCGGAAGGGGTCGTTGGCGTAGACCTAGACCTTAACGTAACGGTCTTCAACCAGTCCGCGGAAAAGATATCCGGGATCTCCCGGTCGCTCGTGATGGGAAGGCCCGTAAAAGAGGTCTTTCGCAGGAACGTCCGTATAACCGAGATGCTCGAAGGGACTCTGAGGCAAGGAAGGCTTTTCGCGGAATACGAGGAAAAGCTCACCACGCGGTTTTACGGGACACTTCCGGTCGGGATAACTACGAGCCAGGTATTTGACAACGACGGGAATCTTAGCGGCGCGGTCGCGCTGGTAAAGGACCTTTCGGGGATAAAGTCGCTTGAGGCCGGGTCCCTGCGCAAGGAACGGCTGGCGTATATAGGGACCTTCGCCGCCAGCCTCGCCCACGAGATAAAAAACCCCTTAAGCGGCATAAGGGGGGCTGCCCAGCTCCTTTCAAAAAAGGTCAAGGGCGATGGCCTCGGTGAGTACCTGAACGTCATCATGAAGGAAGCCGACAGGCTTAACGTCATAGTAAACGATATGCTCGATTTCGCCAGGCCCGCCAAACTCAATAAGATCGACCTCAATATACACCGGGTCCTGGACTCCGTCCTCCTCCTTCTTCAGGAAGGCATTCCGGGCCCTTTTGTAAAGGCCTACGACCCCTCTCTACCGCCCATATCCGGCGACGAGGCGCAGCTTACGCAGGTCTTCTTGAACCTCGTAAAAAACGCGAAAGAGGCCGTCGGTAAAGACGGGTCCATACAGATAATGACCAGGATACTTACCGAATTCCACATCATCGAGGGAGGGGCAAAGGCCGGAGGGAAGATGGTGGCCGTCGAGATAAAGGACAACGGCTGCGGCATAAGGCCTGAAGATATCGAAAAGATCTTTACGCCGTTCTTTACGACAAAGCCCAGGGGGAGCGGGCTCGGGATGGCCATATCGCTTAAGATCGTGAAGGAGCACAACGGACATCTCAAGATAGACTCTACTCCAGGCAGGGGCACGATGGTATCGGTCTACCTGCCGATAGCCGGGGCGTGAAAGCCCCCATAAAGTGACATGACCATGAGTGAAGCCAGGGTACTTATAGCCGACGACGACGAGAGCATAGTCTGGGTGCTCGACCGTTTCCTGTCCGAAAGGAAGTTGAAGACCGCGGTCGCCCGGGACGGCGTCGAGGCCGAAAGGCTCATCGGCTCGCCGGGACTGGCGCTTGCGATAATCGATATCAACATGCCCGGAAGGGACGGCCTCGAGATCCTGAAGGGTCTCAAGGGCCGGGGCGTCAATATACCCGTTATCATCATGACCGCGGAATCGACGATGAGTAACGCGGTCGAGGCCATGAAGCTCGGGGCCTTCGACTATATCGCAAAGCCTTTCGACCTGGCGGAGATAGAGATAATAATAAACAGGGCGATGGAGGACGCGTCCATCAGGAAAAAACTCGCGGACATGACCGGGCGGCTCAAGGAGAAGCTCGCGGACGAGACTTCCTTTATCGGCAAAAGCAAGGCCGTCCAGGCGGTCTTCAAGACCATCGGGAAGGCCGCCCCCCGCGACGTAACGATGCTCGTACTCGGCGAAAGCGGCACGGGAAAGGAACTCCTGGCGAAACTCATCCACATGAATAGCCCCCGCTGCACGGGGCCGTTCGTGGCCGTAAACTCGGCGGCGGTGCCCAGGGAGCTTATGGAAAGCGAGCTCTTCGGGTTCGAGAAAGGCGCCTTCACCGGCGCGACCGAAGCCAAGTTGGGTAAATTCGAGCTGGCCGACGGGGGGACCCTGTTCCTCGACGAGGTCGGAGACATGTCGCCCGATCTCCAGGCCCGCCTCCTCCGGGTATTACAGGAGAAGGAGTTCTACAGGGTCGGCGGAAAGGACCCGATAAGGGTCGACGTGAGGATAATAGCCGCCACAAACCAGGACCTTGAAAAGGCGGTGGCCGAAAAAAGGTTCAGGGAGGACCTCCTCTTCAGGCTGAACGGGGTCGTGGTGACTCTGCCGCCCCTTCGTGATAGAAAAGGGGACATCCCCCTTTTGACAGACTACTTCCTTAAGAAGTTCCATCATGAGTTCGGCGGCCCGCCGAGGTCCCTTTCAAGGAAGGCCGAGGAGGCCCTGGAGAGCTACCCGTGGCCGGGCAACGTCCGCGAGCTTGAAAATATCCTGAGGAGGGCCGTCATACTCTCCCCCGGCTCAATAATCTCGCTGGAAGACCTCAACCTCCCCCAGGCCAGGCAAAAACGCGAATCGCTCGAGGATGTCATCTCTACTCGGCTTAAGCCGTTCATAGACAAGACCGACGGCACGGGTAATCAGGAGCTCTATGACTTCATAATGCCGTTCATGGAGCGTCCGCTCATAAGGCTCGTCCTTGAAAAGACCCGCGGAAACCAGGTGCAGGCCGCCGAGCTCCTTGGCCTTAACAGGAATACGCTGCGAAAAAAGATAAAAGAGCTCAACATAAGGCTCGATAAGATAAAGGACTGACCCCCGTGCCAATAAGCCCTTCGGCCAGCGAGATAATCCGCGGCCTCTACGCCATAGTCGATACATCGTACGTGCCGTTCGCGGACATTGAAAAAGCCGCCTGCGCGTTGATACGGGGCGGCGCGCGCGTCATCCAGTTGAGGGCAAAGGACCGTGCCGCGGCAGAGGTCCTTGACGCGGCCGCGGCGCTGAGGGCCCTCACCTTAAAAAGCGGCGCGGCATTGATCGTAAACGACAGGCTTGATGTCGCGATACTGGCGGGCGCCGACGGCGTGCACCTCGGCCAGGACGACATCCCCCTTGAATACTGCAGGCGGCTCCTCGGAGGCTCCGCCATTGTGGGCATATCGACGCATGACCTCGATGAAGCCCGAAAGGCCGCGTCAGGCGGCGCGGACTACATCTCCTTCGGCCCCGTATTCCCGACGAAGACCAAGAAGGACGCCCTGCCCCCCAGGGGCCTCGAGAGACTCCAGGAAATTACCCGTGAAATAACGCTGCCCGTCGTGGCGATAGGCGGCATAACCGAGGAGAACGTCGAAGAGGTCTTAAGCGCCGGCGCGGATTCCGTCGCCGTCATATCCGATATACTTACCGCCCGCGACGTCGCCGTAAAGACCGCTTCCGTCGTCTCAAAGATAGATAAATTCCTCTCAAAGGCTTCCCGAAGTAAATAAATTGAAGCTACCCGCTATAGCGGGTAACTTCTTGCTCGCTTTCCCCGCGGAATTCACGGGGAAGCGGTCGCATTTTCATGGCGAGGAATGGTCGTTTGTATTGCCCCATTTCAGACAGAAAGGCCGGGACACGCCGCGAATCTCTTGCGTCCAGCCGCCTCCTTCCAGGGGTCCCTTACGGCGGCAAGGGCCTCTTCGAGCCTTGCCGATAGCGCCTTTCTATTCCCGGCGTCATCCACGACCGCCTTCTTTACGGCCTTGAGCCCTATCCTGTTTATCCATTTGAAGGTCCTCTCCCCATAATGGGCGTCTTCCCTGTAGTGCTGGATAAGGGCCCCTGCTATCTCCATTACCTCTTCAGCGGTCTTTACCGTACAAAGCCGTTCGCCCGCCTTGAGCTCTATCCCGCCGCAGCCCCCGGCGTATATGTCCCAGCCGCCTGCGACGCCGACTATGCCTATGTCCTTTATGCCTGATTCCGAGCAATTCCTGGGACAACCGCTGACCGACATCTTGACCTTGGCGGGCATCCAGAGCCCGTTAAAACGCCTTTCCATCTCGGCGCCGAGATTGAGCGAATCCTGGGTGCCGTACCTGCAATAAGCCGAGCCCACGCAGGTCTTTACGGTCCGGAGCGCCTTGCCGTAAGCGTAACCCGAGTCCATCCCAAGGTCTTTCCATACTTTCGGCAGGTCTTCCTTCCTGACCCCGACAAGGGCTATCCGCTGCCCTCCGGTAAGCTTTATCAGAGGGACCCTGTATTTAAAGGCAACCTCGGCCATGCGCCTCAATTCATCGGGCCGCGCGACCCCTCCGTACATGCGCGGCACCACGGAAAAAGTCCCGTCCTTCTGGATGTTCGCGTGGACCCTCTCGTTTACGAGCCTTGAAGTCCCGTCGTCCTCGCAGTCCTTCGGCCAGACCATCGATACATAATAGTTTAACGCCGGCCTGCACATTTCGCATCCTACGGTCTCCCATCCGAGGGTCTCCATCACGTCCTTTACGGACTTAAGCCCCGCCTCCCTTATGTTCTTTATGACGTCTTCCCGCGAATACTTGGTGCAGCCGCAGATATTCGCCGGGACGGGGCTTCCCTGAAAGCTCGACCCCAGGGTCGCTTCGAGGATCCGGTCTATCGTCGGGGCGCAGCCGCCGCATGAAGAACCGGCCTTCGTTTCCTTTTTAATGTCCTCCCTTGTAAAAAGCCCTTTCTTCTCTATGGCCCGGACTATCATCCCCTTCGTGACGCCGTTACAGCCGCATACTATTGCGTCATCCGCCATATCTTCGATGGATGACGCCTTGCCCGGGGCGGCCCCGAAAAGTAGGTTTTTCCTCCTGTCCGAAATATCTTCCTCTGCGAGAAGATACGAATAAAGGGCCGTGGCGCTATCGGTATCCCCGTACATGACGATCCCTACGATCCTGTCGTCTCTTATGAATATCTTTTTGTATAATCCGCCGCACCTGTCCAAATACTCGATGGAAGAGGTCTCCCTGTTGTCATTTACGATGCCAGCCGAATAGAGGTCGACCCCCGGGACCTTGAGCCTCGCGGAGGCCGGCTGGTTTTTAAAAACGAGCCTTCCGTCGCCAGCGAAGTGGTTGGCGAGGACCCGGGCCTGGTCGAATATCGGCCCGACGAGGCCGAAGGTCGCGCCTCTATGCTGGACGCATTCCCCGACGGCATAGACCCTCGGGTCATAGGTCTGCATCGTGTCGCTCACGACTATCCCCTTTTCGCAGTGTATGCCGGAAGACCTCGCGAGCCCGATATCCGGAATGATTCCGGCCGAGATCAAGACCATGTCGGCATCTATCGAAGAGCCGTCCTTAAAGCGGAGCGTCTCGACCCTTTTTTCGCCGGAGATCTCCATCGTTTCCTTATTGAGGATGATATTCATCCCCGCCTTTTCCAGGTCCGCTTTAAGGAGGTCCGCGGCGACCTTGTCGAGCTGCCTTTCCATAAGCCTGTCCATCAGGTGCACCACGGTGACTTCCATGCCGAGCTTGAAAAGACCGTAGGCGGCCTCAAGGCCCAACAATCCCCCGCCTAAAATAACGGCTTTTGCGCCCTTCCTGAAGAGCGACAGTATCCGTTCACAGTCTAAAATGTCCCGGAATGTGACCACTCCGTCCCTGTCCACGCCCGGTATCGGCGGGATAAAGGGTCTCGCCCCCGTGGTAATTACAAGCTTGTCGTACCCGATCTCGCCCTGTTCGGAAACGACCACGCGGCTGCCCCTTCTTACCTCCTTGACTTTACACCCCGCGAAGAGCCTTACGCCCCTCTCCTCATACCAGGCCGGTTCGTGGAGGCGGATCTCTTCCAGGGTCTTTTCTCCGGTCAAGACCTGCGACAGCAGCACCCTGTTGTAATTGTGCGGCTCTGCGCCGAAGACCGTTATATCGAATTTGTCGGGGTCCGCCTTGAGTACCTCTTCCAGGCACGCGGTCCCTGCCATGCCGTTTCCTACGATGACCAGCCTTTCTTTGCCTTTTTTTATGACCATGGTTCCCTCTTACATTTGGAAGCTACACCGCTATAGCGTGGTAGCTTCAACGATCTCCGCCATTTATGGCGGAGTTCCTCAATGAAAAAGGCGCCCCGCTTATGCAAGGCGCCTTTGCCCGAAACGATAAAAAGCCCATCACATGGTGTACCCGCTCTCGCTGTGCTGCGAAAGGTCGAGCCCCATCACTTCATCCTCCTGCGCCACCCTTAGCCCCATAACGGCGTCGATGATCTTCAAAAGTATGAACGTGACCAGGGCCGAATATGCGGCGCTCGCGGCTATCGCCATTACCTGCTTTCCGAGGAGCGCCGCGCCTCCGCCGAAAAAGAGGCCGTCGGCCCCTGCCGGGTTTATTGCCACTGAAGCGAAGAGCCCCGTCGCGATGGCGCCCCACGTCCCGCCCACCCCGTGGACCCCGAAGGCGTCGAGGGAATCGTCATACTTGAGGTACGGCTTCATGAAGCTCACGGAGAAGTAGCAGATGCCTCCTGCCGCAAAGCCGAGTATCATGGCGGAGACGGGCCCCACAAAACCGGCGGCAGGGGTGACGGCAACGAGTCCGGCGACAAGGCCCGACGCCAGCCCCAGTATCGTGGGTTTCCCCCTGTGCGCCCACTCTACGGCGGCCCATGAGAGCGCGGCGGCCGCTGCCGCGGTATTGGTCGCCACAAAGGCCGACACCGCGAGCCCGTTCGCCCCGAGGGCGCTCCCGGCGTTGAACCCGAACCACCCGAACCATAGGAGGCCCGCTCCTATCAATGTCAGCGGAAGGTTATGCGGGGCCATTATCTCGTGCATGTATCCCTTGCGCCTGCCTATGACGAGGGCCGCAACAAGGGCGGACACGCCGGAGCTTATGTGGACCACGGTCCCGCCTGCAAAGTCGAGCGCGCCAAGGCCGTGCAGCCACCCGCCGATCCCCCAGACCCAGTGCGCGACTGGGTCGTAGACGATCGTCGTCCAGAGGACGCTGAAGACGATGAAGCTCGAAAACTTCATCCTCTCGGCAAAGGAGCCGGCTATAAGGGCCGGCGTTATCACCGCGAACATCATCTGATAGACCATAAAAGCCTGGTGAGGTATCGTGGCTGCGTAGTCCGGGTTCGGGCCGAGGCCCACGCCCCTTAGGCCTATCCACTCCAGCCCGCCGACAAGACCTCCGAGCTTATCAGGGCCGAACGATACGCTGTAGCCCCAGAGTATCCACTG
>DAIDBB010000065.1 GCA_027310325.1 bacterium
CTTTTGTACCATGTCGGGCAGCGTTTCAAGGTTGTGACCAACATAAGGCAGGCGAGCGTTTCCGACAAGGTAGGCCTCGTGGCCCTTGAAATTGAGGGGGAACCTGAGGAGATAGAAAAGGCGATAAAGTTTTTCGTAGAAAAAGGTGTAAAAGTCGAGCCTATAGAGCTTGACATAATTGAATAGTTGAGCGCGCCTCTTAAGGATGCGGCGTGCAACGACTTAAAACCCCGCGAGACGGGGTTTTTTTATATATAGGCAGGAATCCCCTTTTTTTGGCCGTTTTGACGCATGGGCGATGGTGATTTTCGAAGAAAAGTATCAGAAAATATTCTTGACAACGCTACTAAGGTATTATAAACTTGAGAAGCTTACTAAGGTATTATTGCCGCCGTTAAGCCTTAAAAAATTCTCATAGCTGTGGGTATCACTAGTACCCCGTGCCGGGGAGGTATGTATATGAGTGTACAGAAGTTTATGGAGGCGGTTCCAAGGGTCGAGCCGGCCCAGGGGATAAAACGCTCCGTCATCGAACTCGTCGGGAATACCCCGCTTGTGAGGATCAATACGATTACCGCCAATCTACCTGAAGCGGTCGAGGTATACGCCAAGCTTGAGGGATACAACCCCGGCGGGTCGGTAAAAGACCGCGCGGCCCTGCGTATGATCGAAGACGCCGAGAAGTCCGGACGTCTTACAAAAGATAAGATCATCCTCGATTCCACGTCCGGCAATACCGGCATCGCTTACGCGTGGATAGGCGCCGTAAAAGGCTACAAGGTCGAACTCGTGGTGCCAGCCAATGTAAGCGAAGAACGGAAAAAGATACTTCATGCCTTTGGGGCCAACGTTATTTATTCAAACCCTCTTGAAGGCTCGGACGGCGCCATAAGGCTCGCCTGGAAGCTCTACGTGGACGATCCCGACAAGTATTGCAAGCTCGACCAGTACAACAACCCCTCAAACCCCCAGGCCCATTTCGACGGCACCGGCGCCGAGATTATAGAGCAGACCGGGGGCAGGATCACGCATTTCGTGTCAAGCATAGGCACGGGCGGCACCATCATGGGCACGGGCAGAAGGCTTAAGGAATTCAACAAAGACATACGCGTAATAGCCGTGGAGCCTGAAAGCGCGTTTCACGGACTCGAGGGGCTTAAGCACATGGCGTCTTCGATAGTCCCGGGCATATACCACGAAGAGGATCTCGACGAAAAGGTGCTGGCCCCGACCGAAGAGTCTTACACGATGGCAAAGAGGCTTGCCAGGGAAGAAGGCCTTCTTGTGGGGCAGTCCTCCGGAGCAGCGATGTGGGGGGCTATCGAGATCGCAAAGAAGCTCAGGAATGGCTTTGTCGTCGTGATATTCCCTGACGGCGGAGACAAATACCTTTCAACCCGCCTCTGGGAGTCGTAATATAAAATAAGGAAGGACGCTAGAGATGCTTTTTAACATATTGAAGCCCGCACTGAACATACCCAAGGCCGTTTATGACGAGATCGTCGATCACGCGAAAGATTCTTATCCGAACGAATGCTGCGGGGTACTGGTCGGAAGCCAGCAGAAAGAGAAAAGGGTATTCGCGTCTCACAGGCTCCAGAACCAGAACAAGGACCGGGCTTCCGACAGGTATATCATAGACCCCAAAGACATCAACATGATAGACAGGCAGTGCAGGGTTGAGGACACCCAGATATTGGGTTTTTATCATTCACATCCCGACCACCCCGACAGGCCCTCCGAGTATGACAGGGAATGGGGACAGGCCGGGTACTCTTATGTGATAATAGCGGTAAGGGGAGGAAATGACGTCTCGGTAAAAAGCTGGACGTTTGAGGAAGACAACGAGCCGTTCAGGGAAGAGAAGATAAAGGTTAATTCTTAGGTTTTATCTGTAAAGATTCAAGAAGATCCGTCGCTTATATTGATTAATTAATCCTTTTTATCAATTGACAAGATAGCGAGCATGTAAAGGGCGCCACGTGGCCGGGCCCCTTTGCATGGAGGTTTCTATAGGACTTTTTTTCCAATGTGTCGGATTTTAAAAGTTTTTAGCTTGATTCCAACAAGTTTGAGGAGGGATGGATTAGGCTCATGGATTTTACGGAAGAGCAGATAGAACGTTATTCGAGACACATCATACTTCCTGAGGTGGGCGGGAAGGGCCAGGCAAAACTCCTGAAGAGCAGGGTTTTCGTGCTCGGGGCCGGCGGACTGGGCTCGCCGTCGCTGCTTTATCTTGCCGCGGCCGGTGTGGGCACCATCGGTATAGCCGACGGCGACTGCGTAGATCTCAGTAACCTCCAGCGCCAGATCATCCACAATACCCGAAGGGTAGGCAAACCCAAGGTGCTTTCGGCAAAGGAGTCTATAGAGGCATTGAATACCGATGTAAAGGTGGTCCCTTTCCACGGCCGTCTCACCGTAGACAATATCCGGGAGGTAATAAGGGACTATGACGTCGTTCTTGATGGAAGCGACAACTTCCCTACAAGGTTCCTTATGAACGACGCCTGTTTCTTCGAAAACAAGCCCCTGGTCTCGGGCAGCATGTTCAGGTTTGACGGACAGGTCTCGGTCTTCAAGCCGCATAAGGGTTATCCCTGCTACAGGTGCCTGTACCCCGAGCCGCCTCCCAAGGGCCTTGTGCCCAGCTGTCAGGAGGCAGGAGTCCTCGGCGCCCTTGCCGGAGTCATCGGAGTTCTTCAGGCCGTTGAGGCAGTTAAAGAGGTATTGGGCATAGGGGATACGCTTGCTGGACATCTTTTGATATTCGACGCCCTCAAGATGACCTTCAGGAAGGTAAGGGTCAGGAAAGACCCCGAGTGCGCGCTTTGCGGTGATAACGCCACGATAAAGGAACTCAAGGCATACGAGGAAGAGGCCTGCGAGCTTAGAAGCGCGACCTGCGAGAGATAGGGACGGGCGGCTCTTTCAAAAAGACTTTAGACTTGAAGACCATCTGGGCACGAGACCGTTAAGAGTGGAACCGTAGCGGATTAAATGAGCAACATGGCA
>DAIDBB010000054.1 GCA_027310325.1 bacterium
CCGCCGCCGGTAGAGTGACAACCCAGGCAAGGAGCATCTCGCTTATCACCTTTTTATTAACCATGCCGTCTTCCCGTTTAAGCCCTATACCGATGATCGAACCGCTTGACACATGGGTTGTAGACACCGGCATCCCGAACCTGGAAGCGAAGACGACAAGGAAAGCAGTTGAAAGGTTGGCTATGACGCTGTCATGCCTGTCCATGGCGGTAATCTTTTTTGACAGCGTCTCCGTTACCCGTGCCCCCTTAAAGTAACTTCCAAGCCCCATCGAAAGGGTAGCAAGCATAAAAACAAGCTTCAGATCACCCCCGGTAAACGCCGCTGAAGCGAACAGGACCGCCACTATCTTCGGGGTATCGTTCAAAGCCCTTGCGAATGAAATGAGCGCGCTCGATATCCAGTGGACTATGTCGTTAACGTCCATCCTTACCGAAGAAGCAAGGCCCCTGGAGCACTCCTCTACCGTGCCGGCCACGGCCGAAGGGACTGTATCAACGCAGCGCGCCGCGAGCTGGCCTTCGGCTGCGGCTACGCAGCATTCGCTTTCTTTTGTCTCAAAGCATAAACAATACCTTGAAAATCTCGAAAGAAGGCTGTAG
Source organism: bacterium (assembly GCA_027310325.1). GTDB lineage: Bacteria > Desulfobacterota > GWC2-55-46 > GWC2-55-46 > GWC2-55-46 > JAKAIQ01. The sequence goes on from DAIDBB010000054.1 coordinate 603, forward strand.
CCTGATTTGTAGATTACCGCTGTGATCAATAACGCCGCAAGGGGGCTTAAAAGAAGCGGGATTATTATCTTGAACCCTAAAGACTGCCACAATATATTTGAGGGACCGAAAGAAAGCAGTACAGGACCGAGGATCGCTCCTACGATCGAATGGGTGGTTGAGACAGGCATGCCGGTCCTGGTGGCGAGCAGTACCCACATGGAGACCCCTGTCGCCACGGCCATGGAGAAGTTCACGGTCAGGTTCAGGTCATCGGAAACTATCCCGTTGCTGAACACCTTAAACAGGCCGGATGCCATGAAAATAGCCGTAAGGCCTCCGGCAAGCGTCCATACAGTCCCCCAAAACAGAGCGCCCCTGTAACCGCACAGGCCGCTGCCATAAAGGGTGGAGACCCCTTTGGAGACGTCGTTTGCGCCGTTATAAAAGGCCATTGACAATACAAGAATTAATAGAATGGAATCCATATGGATCGTACAGCATTCCTTTAAATCTATTAAATTATCCTCGAACTCATAACCTTACTTCTGTGCAGAAGAAATGTACTCTACTATCGCAGCACTTCCATCTCGGAAGGATGGTAGATTGACATGCGCGATTTTCCTTCGGCGAGCCGGCCCGATTCAGACGCAAACTACTCGACTACTCCATAATTATTTTTGCCCTCATCCCCATGTGTATGGAGCACCTGAGTTCCAACGTCTGCGGCGGCATATCCACGGGTATGGCAAGGATGTACTCCTGCCCTTTTTCTAAATAGACCTCGTCGAGGATCCTTGTAGCCGGTAAGAGTATGGATTTATTTAAGGGTTGAGAGATACTCCGCGATCGCGGCCCTTTCCTCGTCAGTCAGCGGATACGTCGGCATGAACGTTCCTGGCTTTACGGCCTGGGGGTCTTTAAGCCAGTCATTGAGCCAGGTC
>DAIDBB010000061.1 GCA_027310325.1 bacterium
GACCTGGCGATGGCGGCGCTGAAGAGAAGCATGTTGGCGGAGTAAAATATCCATATGAGAAATACCATGAGTGTCCCCAGGGGCCCGTAAAGCCTGTTATAGGACGTGAAATGCGAGACGTACCACGCGAAAAGCTGCTTCGCGGTCTCCCAGAGGACCGTAAATATGAGCGACCCGTAGAACGCGAACCGAAAACTCAGGTTCGGGCCTGAAAAAAGCTTGTAAACGAAGGTCACGGTAATTGTCACCAGGACAAAGGGTATGACGAGCTTGAACGCAAGGCTTTCGAGCATCACATAATGGAGCTTGAGGGCCGGCCCCAAAGGGGCAACTTCGCTTAAGACCTTGGCGACCGCGGTCATCATTATGGAGGTCAGACCCATTATTATCGATATGGCCAGCACAAAAAGGTTTATTATCTTCCTTCTTACAAAACCGTACTTCCGGGCGGTTTCGAACGTCGCCGTGAGGGCGTCGGCCATGGCCCCGAGGACCAGCTCAGCGCCGTAAAGTAGCGTAAGAAGCCCCAGCCAGCCGAAGGGCTTGGATATTTTCGGCAGGCCCTTCAATTCGTCTATTATCCGCTCGCTCGCGTAAGGAAAGAGGTCCTTGACGATTACTTCGGCCTTGTCAAGCACAACGGTGTTCTTTCCTATTATGAAACCTAGCACCGACGCGATGAGAAGCAAAAGAGGGATGAGGGAAAAAAACGCGTAGAACGATATCGCGGCCGCGCTCTGGAACGAGTTTGCTCGTCTAAAAAGTTTTACCCCGTCCCAGAGTATTATGAAGGTCTTTATCATGTTATTGTCTTTTTCTGAAGAATACCCGGATAGGGACGATATCGAGCCCGAGGGAATCCCGGAGGCTGTTTATTATGTATCTCCTGTACGCGTCCTTAATCCCCTCGGGGAAGTTGGAGAATATGACGAAGGTCGGCGGCGATACGCTCGTTTGAGTAGCATAGTATAGCTTGACCTCCTTGCCCTTGTATACCTGTGGGCTATGCCTTGAGACTATCCCATCGAGTACGCCGTTAAGGTTAGACGTCGTAACGCGCATCCTGCTCTTTTCGACTACAGAATCGACCGCCTCGAACACCTTCGCGACCCTCTGTCCCGTAAGGGCGGAGGTGAAAAGAACCGGTGCGTACGATATGAACGGGAGCCTCCCCCGTACGGTATCCTTCACGAAATCGGCGGTC
>DAIDBB010000092.1 GCA_027310325.1 bacterium
GGGTCATAGCGCTCTTTGGCCTCGCCGCGGGCCTCGGCGCCGGGCTTGGGCTCGCGATCTTCCTTGACTTCATAAACCCGGCCTTCAGACGGCCGGAGGATTTCGAAGGCGCGCTCAATCTGCCGGTGCTGGCTTCGATCCCGGAGTTTTCGCGGACGCGCGGCGGATCGAGCGGCCTTAAGATGATAAAGGGAGGCAGGGCCTGACCGTGAGCTTTTTTAGCAGGATCATATCCCGGAAACCCGAAAAGGCCCCGGCGCCCATGAAGAAAATGCCCGGGCCTCGCGAAAATCCCGGGCTTCGGATCGCGCAGGACGGGGCCAGGACCGCGGTATGGGCCGTCGGCGGCGGGAAGGGGGGCGTCGGAAAGAGCTTCGTGGCGGCCAACGCCGGGGTGTCGCTCTCCATGCGGGGCAAACGGGTGCTCATCGTGGACGCCGACCTTGGGGCCGCCAACGCGCATACCCTCCTCGGCGCGGACAACACGAGGTCGACCCTTTCGAATTTCCTTAAGTCCGAGGAGACGGATATAAGGCCTTACGTAAGCAAAACCGATATCGCGAACCTCGACCTCGTAAGCGGGGCCAGGGACTCGCTCACGGTGGCCGACCAGAGACCGGATAGCGTCGCAAGGCTTAAGTCAGCGCTCCATAACTCCGGCTACGAATACGCTATACTGGATATAGGCCCCGGCACTTCGGCCAACAACCTCGACCTCTTTCTTATGGCCGGCGCGGGGGTCCTCGTGACGACACCCGAGCCGACCTCGATCGAGAACACGTACAGGTTCCTTAAGTGCCTGTTTTTGAGGAGGATAAGGAACATCTCGAACTCGCAGGACGACTCAAGGCTCAGGGACGCGCTTAACCGGGTATTCTCCGGCCCCTGGGCCCACCGGATAAAGACGGTCTCGGACATACTCATGCGCCTTAAAGAACTCGACCCGGAGAGGGGCGAGCTGCTCAAGGCGCTCATGGGGGACACCACGGTATCCATCGTCGTCAACCAGGCGAAAAAACCGTCGGACGCAAGTACCGGGCCTTCGATGAAAAGGGCCTGCAAGGACTACTTCGGTATCGAGATAGGCTTCATCGGGGACATATGGTTCGAGGAGTTTGCGGCGGAATCGGTGCGCATGAGGAAGCCGCTTGTCATGACGCACGGCAACTCCCATGCTTCAAAGGCCATCGCCGGGTGCGTCGAGAGGCTCCTCGGCGAGGAAAACAGGCTCAAGACAGGAAAGGCGCTGAACTTTTCCCGGTAAACCGGGCAGACAGAGGAGAATATGAGGCAGAAGGCGGAGAAAAACTACTACGAGCTACTGGACGTCACGCCCGGATCGACGATCGAGGACATCGAGGAAGGGTACAGGCAGGCGATGAAGTTGTACGGCGGGGGCGGCGGGGAAGCCGTCTATTCCCTCTATTCTAAGGAAGAGAGGGAGGCGCTGGTGGAGATGGTAAGGGACGCATACGAGACCCTGAGGGACCCGCAGAAGAAGATGACCTACGACTCGTTGATGATAAAAAGCGCGTCCGTTGACGAGGAGGAGACCCCGGAGGTCGACATCGCGGAACTGCGGGCAGGGGACGGGACGCCTTACAGGACGTCGTGGGCCGAGGGCGTAAAGGATATCGTGAGACTCTCCAGCGACTTTACCCTCGATGGGGCCGAGCCCATGCTGGTTGAGCAGTACCGGATACTCTGTTCGAGGCTCGAGGAGACAAGGCGCAAGAACGGATCGAGCGCGTTCGCCTTCACGAGCGCCGTTAAGGGCGAGGGCAAGTCCACCACGAGCCTGAACCTGGCCTGGGTAGCGGCGACCGAATACAGGAAAAAGACCATCCTCGTCGAGCTTGACTTAAGGAAGGCGTCTACGCTCGCTAAAAGCGTCGGCAAGACCGGCGGCATCGGCCTTTCGGAGGTCTTAAGGGGCGAAAGGGACGTATTTAACGCCATCTCAAGGGTCGAGGGCACTTCCCTTTACGTGCTCCTTTCCGGGAATACCGGCGGAAGGCCGGCGGAGCTTCTGGGCTCCCCGAGGGTAAAGGCCACTATCACCGCCCTCAAGGCCGAGTTCGACTATGTTATGGTCGACTGCCCCCCGGTGCTGCCGCTTGCGGACATGAACCTCATATCGAGGAACGTGGACGAGCTTATCCTTGTCGTGCGGGCCGGGAAGACCAACAGGGACCTCGTGGCCAAGGCCGTGGCGTCGATGAAAGAGGCGCGGATGGCGGGGGTCGTGCTCAACGGGGCGCAGGCAAAACTCAAGAAATACTACTATTGAGCCGAAGAAATGACCTGGGAAAAGGTCTAAAAAACAGCAGCGGACGGAACGGGCGGGAAGCGATGTATATATTCAACAGATACTGGTCGGCAAGGCGTATGTTCATACTGGGCTCCGAGGGGTTCTTCATTTTCCTTTCGGGGATCGCCGCCGCCTACGTGAGGCTCAGGTTCGACAACGCCCATGTGAACAGCTATGACCCGCTGCTCATGAAGACGGGCGTCCTTGCCGCCGCCTACCTCGCGTCCTTCTATTATTTCAAGCTGTACACCCCGGACATGTACCGCCCCGGGAGGGTCATGTTCATGAGGCTCGTTAAGGCCACTCTCCTTGCGACGGTCATCCTTTTCAGCATCTTCTACATGGTCCCCCGGCTCATGACGTGGCGGGGGATACTGCTCATAAATACCATCGCGGTGCCCCCGGTGATCCTCTTATGGAGGACGGCGGTGTCGAAGGTCAAGACCGCCGAGCTTCCCGGCAAGAGGGTGCTTGTGATAGGAAGCGGGGAACTGGCAAAAAAGATAGGCGGCCGGATATACACGCATGCCGAGTACGGGATGAGGCTCGTGGGTTTCATCGACGACGACCCGGCCCGGCTCGGGGTCTCGATCGTGAACCCCGGGGTCGTCGGCGGCTACGGCGATATCACTAGGATCGCCCAGGCGTAGAAGATAGACACCATAATAATAGCGCTGCCGGACAGGCGCGCGAAGCTACCCATGTCGGCGCTCCTGGACTGCAAATTGAAGGGGATAACCGTCGAGGAGGGCGAGACCTTCAACGAACGGATGACCGGCCAGATCCCCCTCGACCACCTTAAACCCAGCTGGATGGTCTTTTCCGACGGCTTCAAGTCGCTCCGGTCAAGGAAGATCATAAAAAGGACCTTCGACCTGACGCTCTCGGTGTCGTCGCTCGTGGTCCTCTCGCCCCTTATGCTTCTTACGGCGCTCCTTATAAAGATCGAGTCCCCGGGCCCCGTGATCTTCCGCCAGACGCGCGTGGGAGAGCACGGCCGAGAGTTCAGTATCTACAAGTTCCGCTCGATGAGGAAAGACGCCGAGGCCGCCTCCGGCCCCGTATGGGCCAATGAACGGGACAGCCGGGTGACGAGGGTGGGAAGGATAATAAGGAAGACCAAGATAGACGAGATCCCTCAGGTAATAAACGTCCTCAGGGGAGATATGAGCTTCGTCGGGCCGCGGCCCGAACGTCCGTTCTTCGTCAAGAAGCTCAAGGAGGCGATACCCTACTACGAGATGAGGACCGTCGTTAAGCCCGGCATAACGGGCTGGGCCCAGATAAGGCACCCTTACGGAGCGACGGTCCGCGACGCGATGGAGAAGCTCCAGTATGACATCTACTATATCAAGAACATGTCGCCGCTCCTGGACGTGATGATATTTTTCTGGACGGTCAAGCTCGTCCTCACTGGAAAAGGGGTTAGGCGAAGCGATGAGCAGTCCTGAATATGCCGAACTGGTTTCTCATATACACGAAGCCGAAGTGCGAGGACGTCGTCTCCGGCAAGTTCGTTGAAAAGGGGTTTACGGTCTTAAATCCGAAGATAAAGGAACGCAGGTACATCAGAAGAAAGCTGCAGGAAACTATCTCCCCGCTGTTCCCGTGCTACCTGTTCGTCCAGTTCGACCTCGAAAAAGACTACCGGCTGGTGAGGTTCACCAGGGGGGTAAGAAACGTCGTCGGAAGCGAAGGCGCGCCAACCGAGGTCCCTCCCGCCATCGTAGGCGAGCTCCAGCGAAGGATGGAGGAGGGGTTCGTGAGAGTGGTCCCGAAAAGTTTCGACCCCGGGGCCGAGGTCACGATAAAGGCCGGGCCCTTCGAGGGGTTCAGCGCGATATTTGAAAAGGAGCTCAAGGGCAGGGAAAGGGTGGCGATACTCTTGAAGTCCCTGAACGTGCGCATGATAGTCGACCGGGCGATTATCGAGAGGTCCTGATCCTGAAGCACCGCGGCCCTTTGTTTAGCGGGCCGGTTTTTATAAAGAGAACGGTTGAAGAGAAAGGCCGGAATAGTTTTTTTTCAACGGGGCATCATTGAAAATGCACCTGAACGGCGGTAGCCCACCCTAGCAAAGCCCTGAAGCAGGTATGTCCGTTACGTACGATAAGATAGATCCGGTCATGGCGGCGCGCTTGTCGCGCTCGACCCTGGCAAAAGCAGTCCTTCTCCTGGCGGTCTTTGCGTTTGCGTACTCGACGCCGGTTGCGCTGCTTTTGAGGGAATGGGCGAGCCCCGATTTTTCCCACGGGATACTGGTGCCTTTTGCAAGCCTTTATTTCTTATGGATCGAACGCGGAAGGCTTAAGGGGGTTCCGGTCAGGCCCGATTACGCCGCCGGCGCCGCTTTTATGGCCGCCGCCGCTCTCGTTCTGATACTGGGCAAAGCCGGAAGAGCGCAGGTGGCCGAGGAGGCATCCATCCTCCTGGTGATACCGGGCCTTGTATCTCTCCTTCTGGGCCGTGGATACTTAAGGGTCTTGAAATTCCCTCTTGCTTATCTTGCGTTCATGGTCCCCTTGATCAACCCTTTTCTGGACAGGATTTACTGGCCGTTCCAGATATTTGCGGCTAAATCCACCGCCGTGCTTCTTCCCTACTTCGGGGTGCCGGTCTACCGGAGGATGCAGTTTCTGGAACTCCCCAATATCTCGCTGGAGGTCGCCACAGGGTGCAGCGGGCTTAAGTTCATGATATCGGTATACGCCGTTGCGGTCCCGCTCGCGTATTTTACGCAGAGGGGCTGGGCCAGAAAGGCCGTCTTGCTGGTATCAGCCTTTATTATAGGGCTCCTCACCAACGTGGTTCGCGTCACCCTTATAGGCGTGTGGACGTATTTCAAGCTCGGCGACACTCTCCACGGGCCGTACCACCTGCTGCAGGGCTATTTTGTCTCGATAGCGGGCTTTATACTGCTCTTTTTGACTTCCATGGCCCTGAACAAGTTCCGTTTCAACCGTTTTCCCGAGGTCAAAAAGGATGAGAGCGCGCCCGTTGCCGTCGGCAGGCCGATGGCCATCACGAACGCCCCCCTTGTCATCGCCGTCGTGTTCCTTGCCGGTATAGGCTGGTATATGCACTTCTTTGCCGTCTCTCCAGTTCCCCCGACGCAACCCCTCGATAGGCTCCCGCTTTCCATCGGCGAGTGGAGGGGAGAGGCCATGAATAACGCTCAAAGCCCGGTAAGGGCGCCCGGGGCGGGAAGCGAGCTTACGCGCCTTTACAGGAAGGCTGACGGAAGCGAAGCCATCCTTTACATAGGCTATATCGACGCCCAGAGGGACGGGGGCGAACTCGTAAACGATTATTTCAACGATTATTTCAACGGAATAACCGAGGTCTCCGTGCCGGACATAAGGGGCGGGATGCCCGTCAATAAGAAGATCATGAAGGCCGGAGGGAAGGAATATCTCGCGATCTTCTGGTACGACCTGGACGGATCGATTTTTACCGGTACGAAGGCCATGAAGCTCCGGTCGGCCTGGGACGGCCTTGTCCGTGGACGCACTAACGGGGCCGTCGTGATGATTATAAGCGAGCTTAAAGGCGCGGAAGACGCCGACAACGTCTTCCGTGAAGGGGCCTCTCTTGCCCAGGGGGTAAGGCCGCTGCTTAAGGGCCTCTTTTAGCCTGCGGCCATTGACGCGAAACGTCTGCATTATCTGGAACAGGAACTATCATTGAGAAAGGCGGCATGCGGCAGCCGGGTCCGGACTTGAGACTGTCCTGCATCAGGGACTTCGAGGCCTTTGCCGCGCTTAAGGACGACTGGAACAGGCTTCTCTCCGAGAGCGCCAACAACACGGTCTTTCTGAGGCACGAATGGCTTTCGAGCTGGTGGATGAGCTACGGCGCGAGATCCGAGCTGAACGTCCTTGCCATCAGGAAAGGGGAGAGGCTCGCCGCCGTGGCCCCCCTTATGACCCGCATGGACAGGATGCGGGGGCTGCCCACCAGAAAGGTCTCTTTCATCGGAGATCCCGAGTGGATGGTCGGGGACTTCATAGTCTCAACGGACGCAAAAAAGGCGGTCGGCATGTTCATGGAATGCATACTGGGGATGAACTGGGACGTGGCCGAGCTCCGGAACGTGCCCGAGGATAGCGCGAATATCGGTCCGTTCACGGAAATAATGGAATCGAGGCTCTTGAATTACCAGCGGATCGAAGGGGCGAACTCGCCTTACGTGAAGGTCACGATGCCGTGGAAGGACTTCTACGCCAGCAGGTCGACGCGCTTCAAGAAGTCGATAAGAAATAAGCTCAATAAGATAAACAAGGCCGGAAGCGTGAGCGTCCGGAGGTATACGACGCCTGAAGAAGTGGCCCGAATACTCCCGACCATATTCGACATCGGGCTCAAGGGCTGGAAGCATACGATAAAGAACGCCATCTCCTCCACCCCGGAGAACAGGTCCTTTTACACTCATCTGAGCTCCGAGATGAGCGCCCTGGGGCTACTGGACATATGGGTCCTCGAGTTTAACGGCGCGCCCACGGCCTTCGAGTACCATGTGCGCCACGGGAAAAGGACGCACGCCCTCGTCGCAGACTTCGACGAGAGCTACAGGAACCTCTCGCCCGGCTCGATACTGGATTTCAACGTCATGCAGCACGTCTTCGGGAACGGGACGTCTGAGTACGACATGGGCTGCGGGGACAGCTTCTACAAGGCCCACTGGACCGAAACGTCCAGGAAACACCTGGGGCTCAATTTCAGCAGGAACACCCTTTACGGCAGGACCCTCATGTTCGTCGAGAAGAGGATAGTGCCGATACTCAGGTCCTGCAAGGAGGCGCTTAAGAAAAAAAGGCTCCCCGAACCCGGCGGCGGGCGGAGCGAAGGACGGGAAGAGGCGTGAGCGCCATAACTTCGGCCATACGCGACTTTTCGGGAGCCCTTCAAAGGGATTATAAGTCCAGGCGCGTGCGCGCGGTCAATTCGCTCGTTTATTTCACCTTCCGCTGCACCAGCCGGTGCAAGACCTGCAATATCTGGAAGAGGAACGCCGAGAACCGGGCGGGCAGCGAGCTTTCTCTTGCGAAATGGAACGCGATACTCGAGAACCTGCGCAATTACGGCATAAAGTCGATGGAGATATTCGGGGGCGACGCCCTTTTGAGAAAGGACCTCATTTACGATGTGATAAGGTTCTGCAGCCGAAACGGCATCACTTCCTACTTCCCGACCAATAGCCTCCTCCTTGACGACGAAACCGCCAGAAACCTTGTCGAGGCGGGCCTCGATACCATCTATTTCTCCCTCGACGACGTGGGCGAAGGGAACGACCTCATAAGGGGGCAGAGCGGGACCGCCGAGCTCGTTAAAAATGCGATCGTCAGCGTCGGCAGGGCCAGAAAAAACGGCAAACCCAGCATAAACGTCATAACCACGATCTCGAAGATGAATTATAGGGACCTCCCCGACCTTATAAGGTTCGCCGAAAATCTGCCTGTAGACGTCATATACCCCAGGGTCATGGAGGAGTACAGCGCGAGGAACATAGAAGATTCGGCGATAAACGGTATAAGACCCGAGCCGTATTTCACCAGCAGCGACTCCGAGTCGCACCTTATGAGCGAGACGGACGCCCGTGCGTTCAAGAAAATCATAAGCAAGCTCAAGAGGGAAAAAAGCAGAGTCCATGTGAGCTTGGACGCGGTGGACGAGGCCGGCATCGAGACGTTTACGAGAGGCATTCATCGGGACAAAAGATGCCTGGTATGCACCAACCTCGTCACCATAGACCCAAAGGGAAACGCGCTCCCCTGCCCGATGTATAACAGGTACATACTCGGGAACCTGCTTGAGGACGACCTTGAAAACATATGGGGCAATAAGAAGCACCGCGAATTTATCCGCAGGCAGAGAAGGTCCGAGATACCCATATGCAGGAACTGCAGCCTCCGTACCTATTATCCGTCTTTTCCAGATAATCTTAAGCGTTATATGAGAAAGACGGTCTGCAAGCTGACCGGCAAATAAGGGAAAGTCTTACGGAGTTGCCTGAGTATAGCGCGTGTCAGCCGGACAGATATGGACATAGTAAGAATCCATACTCCCATAGTTTGGAGCGCTGCAATGTTGTCATTCTTGAAGATTAAGCGCAGAGAATTTTTTTCGACGATATTAACTTGGATAGGCGCGATATTCGTTCTCGCGGCTATCCCTCCACGGTCGGCGAATGGCGGCGACAAGGGAAATAAAAAACGCAGCAGGGTTGTAATTGTTTCTCATCCGCAAGCTACTGATGGAACGTCCGGCAGAGACAATGTTAATCTGAATGATTATGCCGTAAAGCAAATGGTCGATGAGGGAGTAAAGAGTTTTACGGGCAAGAAAGACTTAAAGGAAGCGTGGGCCGAAATAATACCCGACCCGAATAAGAAGATCGCCATAAAAGTAAATTGCCAAATACAGGGCATCTATACAAAGGCTAAAGTCGTTAAACCTATAACAGACGGGCTGATACTGCGCGGAGTTAATCCCGACAACATAATTATTTATGATAAAAGAGATAAGGCATTCAGCTTGGCTGGATTTACAAAAAACCTCGGAGAAGGCATTAAGGTCGGAACAGTCGATGACTTCGGCGGATATCACAGGTTTCTTTTTAACCGTTTAGCAAAATTGTTGTCCGGAGGTTTTTCCAGTCCATCCCTGGAATATATCGCCTCTCAAATTACGCCTTCATTCAAAAGTAAATTTAATTGTGAGTATCTTATCAATGTCCCTGTCCTTAAAGCCCTCGACGGCTATGCCGGAGTTTCACTTAGTATGAAAAACCATTATGGCTCTATTGGTAATCCTGAAGACCATCATAAGGACTTCACGGCTTTTATCCCCTATTTAAATGATCTGCCTGATATCCGAAATAAGACCAGATTGATAGTGCTTGACGCCATTTTCGGGGAATATAAATGGCAAAACGGCCGAAGCCAGGATTACGTGGATGTTTTTAATAAAATAGTCCTCTCTGATGACACGGTGGCCGTGGATTATACGGGTTGGCAGTATATTGAGCGGAAAAGAAAAGAAAAGCATCTGCCGCCTGTTTCGCCTCAGCCCGCCTATATACAACAGGCGAATGACCAGTATCTGGGAAACAGCAACCCCGAACAAATCGACTATGTGTATGTAAATATCTAACTGAAGAATGCTTTACTGACCTTTCATCTGCCTCACTTTTTTACAAGCGCGGACCAATGAACCTGCGATACCTGAAATATTTGAAGTGCTATTGTGGTAATCCCTCACTACGGGCCATGCGTTATCATAATGGCTCGTTTTATGACGACGGGATCCGGTCCGAAATAATAAACGGGATACTGCTGTGCGATAGTTGCGAAAGGTGGTATCCCATAGAAGACAGGGTACTGGTTTTCTTGCCTGACAACCTGATAGGCGAAGACAGGTCCAATTTCAAATCAAAATATGGGAATGACTTTCTTATTAATAAGGAGCGTATCGAGACCACCCGGGACCGTCAATATGAGGATAGCCTTAAAGTAAGGGAAATCAGGCAAAGGGATGAGGAAGCGAACATATATCACACATTTGGCAGCGACTTTCACGACGGGACGGAAAGAGGACACTTCTTAAGGATAATAAAACCGGAGAATAAAGATGTAATCGTGGAACTCGGATGCGGCACCGGAAGGATAACCCGTGATTTCGCCGATAGAGTCGTCGATTACATAGCCATTGATTTTTCCGGGAAATCGCTGGAACTGGCCAAAAAAGAAGTCAGGGCCGACGTTTTGCTTGTAAAAGGAGACGTATGCAATCTGCCGGTCAAAGACAGGGTCGCATCCCAGG
>DAIDBB010000133.1 GCA_027310325.1 bacterium
CTGGAGGAGGCCCTTATAAACTCCTATGCCCTTCTCGAAATGGACCACAAAGGTCTCGGGATTGAGCTCTTCGCCAAGCACGTAGGCCGCAGGCTTGCCCTCCACATAATATATCCTGCCGCAAAGCGAAAGTTCCCGACACCTTTCGAGGGCCTCTTTCGCGGCTGCATAATCCCCGGGGGACTTACGGCCCTTCAACCAGGAGTCGAGTATCCGCAGGGCATCCGGCAGGCATTCTTCGGACAGGGGTTTACCCACGCATGAGTATTTGCCTAAAAAGAAGTTTACGCGGTTCTTCTTCCGATGGAACCGTCTGCCAGAGAGGGCGGCCATCTCGGCGCGAAGGTACAGGTAATCGAAATTGTTCCTGTCTTCCTCAGCCGCAAGTCCGGAATCCAGGAGCTCCTTGGCCTGTTTTTCGGAGGCGTTTTTCATAAATGAAAATCTATCGAAGAGCTCGCGGAGGATTGCCATTTTTTTGGGTAGGCCCGTCGGCAGCATGAAAAAACTCCCCCCATTATCCTCACCGGAGATGACGAGTAAGCCGTCGTTTAATCTGGATATCCTGTAATTGTGGGTGGCGCGAAAAAGGTAGATGTTCGCAAATGTAAATTCGGAGATCCCTTCTTTAAGGGCTCTGAACACGGGATGGAGTTGGGGACGGAGGTCAAGGGTAAGCCCGGAAGATTCCGGATAATCCGCGACAATACTCTCCGGCAATGGAGATCTCCTTTGATTTCGGAAAGACTCGAGCTTTATTATATCAGCTTTCGCTTTTACCCCAGACTCTGGGGGCTAACCTGTATCACTGAACGTTTTTCCGTCCAATGCTATAAATGGGGTTGTGAAGGACCGGATAGCAGAACTAATATTTGCATATATTACACCGCTTAGCCATCCTTTTCTTTAGTTTTCCTCCTTCGATCCCTTCAAACGTTTTAGCCCTCCGGCTGGTCTTGCATGGGGAACCGGCAAGACCTGGCATACCCTTTTTCCATAGCGCGATGGAATAAAAAAACCCTGTGAGTTTAACTCACAGGGTAATAAATTTAATGGATTAAAATATAAGATTAATAATAATTAGAAGTTTAGCCGCGCCTTGCCGGAAAGTATCCCTCCTACGAACTTATTAAGGGCGCTCTCCCTCGACAGGAACGGGAAGAAGGGCTTGCGCCTGACGCCAAGCTTCTTTATTTCCTTCATTATATCCTCGTTCATATCGTCGAATTTGAGGCCTTTCTTGAAGGCCTTGATCGCAGAGGACTTCTGACCGTTCATGAGAAGGATCCTGCCAAGGTTCAGATATATCTCGGGATTATAGAACTCCCTTTCCGCGGCCGTCAAGCAAAGGGATATGGCCTTATCATAGTTCCCCTCGGTAGAGGCAAGACACATGGCATAATATGACATGGCTGAAGGATTATGCGTAAAGCAAAGTTCCTCATCAAAAATCTTCAATGCTTCCGCATACTTTCCCGTTCTGGCAAGACTCATGCCCCTTTCTACAGCTCCATCGAATTCCATGCGCACCTCCGACATGTTTTTTTATGCGGTATTATATTAATTAATCCTGGGTAAGATTTCTTTCGGGGGGCCGAAGTCATCCTATTTGTACATAGTATAACCAGAACGGTTGTTTTTTTAATGTGACTCCAGTCACGGTGTGAAATTTTATGCTTTTTTATGCCTTTATGTGGAGAAAAATGCGAAAAATAAGAAAAAAGGAGGGCGGTGCGGTCACTGCAGCCTTAGGCCTGTCTCCAAGACCTTGTTTTCCTTACCATATTTTATCGAGAGATGACCTTTCTCATCGATGGAGAAGGTGACATTCAGGTCCTCTGTCAAAGGCTCATTGAACGTAATGGTAACTGTCCTTAGGCCGTTAAGGGTGATCTCTTTTGTCTGTTTCAGCTCCTGTTTAATGAACTCTATGCCGGATTCCATGACCCATCTCCTTACGATAAGGCTTTCCGGCACTTCAAAAAGCTCTATGAATATCTCGTTTTGAACGCTCAGCTTCCGGGCCGGGCTCACAACGAACGTCTTTTCAACAGGGAACTGTTCGCCTTTTTCAAGGACAATACAGTATGAAAAAGGCGAATTATTGTCGTTTGCCGTGTGCCGGACGGCGTATGCCATGCCGAGGTGCCTGTCGGTCACGTCCCTGGAG
>DAIDBB010000088.1 GCA_027310325.1 bacterium
GTCTTAAGTCCCGCGGCCAGCCTTGCTATCTCGTTGCTGGCCGAGGCTATCTGCTGGGCGCTCTTCGAGGTCTCGGCTATGACATCGGAGACCGACTCTATGTCGCCGCTTATCTGCTCGGTCGCGGCCGACTGCTGCTCAAGGGCCGTCGTTATGTTGTGTATCATGGTGGTCACGACCGAGACCCTCTCGACTATCTCCTTAAGCGCCGAGCCGGCCTGCTCAGCAAGCCTTGCGCCTGCGTTTACGGCCTGTACCTCGTTTTCCATGGAGGTTATGGCCTTTTGGGTCTCGTTCTGCATGGCGCCTATCATGTCGCCTATCTCCTTTGTGGCCTTCATCGTCTTTTCGGCGAGCTTCCGTACCTCGTCGGCAACCACGGCGAAGCCGCGGCCCTGCTCCCCGGCCCTCGCCGCCTCTATGGCGGCGTTAAGGGCAAGGAGGTTCGTCTGGTCGGCTATGTCGTCTATGACGTTTACGATGTTTCCTATCTCCTGGGAGCGGCTGCCGAGGGTCGATATTATCCGGCTCGATTCCCTGGCCGTCTGAGATATCCCGTTCATCGACTCTATGGTCTGTGTCACTATCTCGCCGCCCTTTACGGCCACCCCGTTGGCGTCCCTTGCGGCGTCCGAGGCCGAGGAGACGTTCTTTGCGACTTCCGTAATGGTCGCGCTCATCTCCTGCGAGGAGGTCGACACCTGCGCGGCCTTGGACGACTGGGCCTGCGAGCCCCCGGCTATCTGAGTGGCGCTGGCGGAGAGCTCCTCGGATGACGACGCGAGGTACTCAACGGATGAGTGTATCTCCCGTACGATATCGTGGAACTTCATCATCATCCTGTTGAAGGTGGCCGCCATCTGTCCGCTCTCGTCCTCCGAGGTCACGTCTATCTTTACCGTGAGGTCCCCGGACTTCTCTATCGCGGACATACGGTCGTTAAGGAAGAGCATTGGTGCGATGACCTTATTCTTGATAATGACGACCGCGCCGATCCCGAGGGCGACGGTCAGTGCAAGCACGGCTATGGAGACCCACATCTTGAACCTTGCGGCGGCAAGCTCCGGCATGATCCTCTCGTTGACCATGTGGCCGACCGCGGCCGACACCCCGAGGATCGAATCTATCCCCTCGGTCGCCTGGTCAACCCAGGCCTTACCCGAAATCGGGTACTTGCCCGTCGAGCCAGCGGCGTAGACCGAGCGCCTGACGTTTTCAAAATGCCCCAAAAAGGTGTCCTCCATGTTCGAGACCGCCTTACGCACATCGGGGTCCGATTCGGAGTTTTTTAAACGGAGTATGGTCTTAAGGTTCAGCTCGACGATCGCCCTGTTGGTGTTAAGCTCCGACATGGAGTCCTGGTCTATCGGTTTTCCGGAAGAGATTATTCTTGTAAGTATGGCGCGCTCGCGGCCCGCGTACTCCATTATGTCGTATACAGCCTGTTTCAGCACGAGGTTCATCCGCAGGGCCTCGGCGGCGGCCTCCTTGCTGGTGCTCGATGTGAACGCCTTCATCCTCAGGTCGGCGTTCGCGTCAATGTAAGAGCCGATGAGCTTGCTCCACTCCTGCGCCGAGTAATCCCTCACGGTACGGCCGAAGTTGCCGTCTGCCGTCTTCCGCCCCGACTCGAGGTCCCTGTACGCGCTTTCCGCTTTTTCCAGGGCTTCCCTGAGCGCTTCGGTCGAGCCGCCCATTTCGATTATCGATCTGGCCAGGGCATAGGATTTCTTTACAGCCGCATCCCCCCTGTCTCTGAATTCATGTATCTTCTGGACCGCCATGTCGTCGGAGCCGGCTTCCGAAAGCGCCAGCGCCGTATTGGCCCGCTCCTTGCCTTCGTAGCCCGTAGCCTCGAGGATATCGTCAGCGAGCTCGTTTGCACGTGCCATGCGGGAAATCTCCCTGGCCGCCCTTCTCGTTGATATGAAATTATTTACCGATAGGACCGCCAGTATAACCGCCAGTATGCTGACCGTGCCCATAAGGAAGTTTTTTATGCTCATCCTGTTTAAGAATCCTTTCGCCATGCCCATGCACCCCTCCAGATGTGTAATGTAAAACTCGCAAATAATTTATATATCGCTGGATTCGTATAATACTTTAACGTTTTTTTTAAACCAAAGAGAGATAATTTTCGTCCGAATGAATAAGTTATATCCCCATAGAGGGAATAGTAATCAAGATTAAGTGATAATTATTGATGTTTTCTTTTAAACAGAGACAACTGAAGGATTTACAGGTTGTTTACGAGCGGACTTTCAGCTATACCGGAGATTTCCAGATGCTTAGCGCATCGTAACATGAGGTCGTAAGCAGGGGATTTGTAAGGAACCGTGATTTTGACTTTTCGGCCATTACCGCGTAGATTATCAGGCCTGATGAGGAAGGGTTATGCGAAAAGAGGCCCCGTTTGACGAAGAGGCGGAAACGGTTATGGTCCCGCCCATGTGCTCAAGGATCCTGCGGCTTACTCTCAGGCCGAGGCCGATATCCTTTGTGATGAAGAAGGGGTCGAAGACCCTAGCCATGATCTCCTCCGATATGCCCGGGCCGTCATCGGAGATCTCCACAAACGCCTCTCCGGATAAAAGACCCGACCTGATTTGAATAGTCGAGCCCTTCCGGGATTCCTCGATGGCGTGTCTGGCATTTTGCAGGAGATTTATTATGACCTGCTGGAAGAGGTTTCTGCTGCATTTGACGGTGAGCGGGCCCTTGTCGAGGTCAAGGAGGACGCTCACATTCGCAATCCTCAGATGGTGCCTTAACATCTCGACGGTATTGCCGATGAGTCCGTTTATATCGGTGTATTCAGTCTCGGTGCCCCGCTCCCTCGCGAAGACAAGGAGGTCCCTGACAACTTTCTTTATGCGCAGTACATTCTCTTTTATTCGAGAGAGCCTTTCGCTTTCGTCGCTTTCGCCGAGGGTGGCTTCAAAAAGTTCGATATTTAAAAGGATCGTCTGCAAGGGGTTATTTATCTCATGGGCTATGCCGGCGACCATCTCGCCGAGAAACGCGAGCTTGCTCGAAAGAAGCATACTCTTCTCCATGAGCTTCTCTTCCGTAACGTCCCTGGCACTTATGACGTAATTGTACTTCGAGCTTGTAGCAAGGCTCGATATAGTGAGGAAAAATGTGCGGCCGGTTCTATCCGCCACTTCACCGCTCAGCGCCTTTTTTGCGTCTTTGGAGTCCTTTCGCTCGACCCTGTCGAGAAGGTCCGAGAACCCGCATGCGCACCCCGGGCTGAGAAGCCGCCCCTTTCCGCTTTTTGTGACGCAGCCCATGTCACGCCAGCATAGGCCCGGCAGGAACTCAGAGCCTTTGGGGTTCACAACGGTTAGCGTTCCTTTCCCGTCGACAAGATAAACGCCCTGACTCAGGTTTGACATTATGTCGGCGAGTATCTTCTCTTCCTCGAACGCGTGATCGAAGACCCCCTCAAGGGCCCGGTTTATAAAAAGCGTCATCTCGGTCATTATGGCGCATCCGGTAAAGGGGTTATTTTTGGCGTAAGAACATAAGAGTATCAT
>DAIDBB010000226.1 GCA_027310325.1 bacterium
GACAAGGACCACAGGCTCCCCGACAATTTCGGGCCTACCGGCAACGAGACGGAAAACAGGTTAAACCTCTTTCTGTCGGCCATATTCTAGGAACGTGAAAAAAGCCCCGCCGGATATCCGGCGGGGCTTTTTTTGTTCCGAGGCCTTTAATCTACAGCGCCTTTTGTATCGCGCCGGCAAGCGCTTCCGATGAGACGGCGCCTGTATGCGTAAATACGATCTTTCCGTCCTTTCCGGCCACCAGGGTCTTTGGCACCCCGTAGAGCTTATATTCATCGGCTATGTCGCCGCTCTCATCCAGGCCAACGGGAAATGTCCACTTGAACTCCTTCACGAACGCCCTGGCATCCGAAAGATTGTCCTGGATGGCGACACCTATGAACTCGACACCTTTATCCCTGAATGCGAGATAGTTGTTTTGGATGGAAGACGCCTCCAGCCTGCAAGGGCCGCACCATGAAGCCCAGAAGTTGATTACGATGGGCCGGCCTTTAAGGCCGTCAATCGACAGGTCCTTGCCGTCGAGCGTCCTTATTTTAAAAGGTATTAACCGGTCCCCCTCCCCCGGCGCGGCGGAACCGGTGGCGGTAGTCGCCTTTCCCTTATCCGAAGCCTTGCATCCCTGAAGGCCCGCGAACGCCAGCAATGTAAAGAAGGCCATGGCATATGCGCCGTAACGATACCTGATCCGACTCATCTTTCCCCCTTGTTCTTATTCCTCGACCGTAATCTTCCCGATCATGCTCTGGTGGATAAAACAGAGGTAGTAGTATTCGCCCGGTTTTTCAAACTTGTGTTCCCAGCTCTCCCCGGAATTGACGGTCGGAGAAAATATCCCGCCCTCGCCTATGAACGGCATGGAGGCGAATATGTGTCCGCTTACGTCGTTATTTGCCCACCTTACCGTCGCGCCCTTCTTGATTATGATGTTATCGGGCTTGAAGAAGTTCTGTTCAGTCTCGGTCGGTTTCGGGGTCTCGATGATATATACGCCGTTAGTCTCGGCGGGCCTGACGGCGGCGGACAGCTTGGTCTCGAATATCTTCTTCTTGGAGTCCTTAAGCGGCGCGAAGTCCCCTGTCATATCCTTGTAGACCTTTGCCATGTATTCGGCTATGTAAAGCTTTGAATCCCTGTCTTCCTTTGCGGTCCCGGGAAGCAGGGCCTCATTAATGATCGACTTGACCTCAACCGGGATCTTGTCCTTGTTATCTTTGACTATGGAGCCCATCTTGACGGCGTCATTTTTCTCAAATGCGTCTATGAAACTTTTTGTAATCTCGGATTCGGCCGAAAAACCGGCGCCTGCCATGACAAATATAGAAGTTAAGGCAACGGCAGACATAGAGACAAATCTTCTTAACATCGCTCCCCTCCTCAATTTTGTTGCTAAAAAATATGTCTAATCTTAGCATGAAATCTTATATAAATCGCGCTAATTCTTGATCCAGACAAGAGACCCCGGCGGATGCCAAATAATAGTTCGAAAAAGCCTAAAAAATGCGATATCTTAATTTATGGGACATTTTTGCAATTATATACAAGAATGACCCCGAGTAACAGAAGAAAATAACGGGGACCATAGATATGGTTAATAAGACCGTCAAACGCCACCTGGACAGGCTCTACAGGACATTTGACATTAGATTTCTTTCTTCAGACCCTCTGCTATTTGTCCACAGGTTCAAAAGAAAGGAAGACCGCGAAATAGTCGGGCTTATAGCGTCAAGCCTCGCCTACGGAAGGGTGGCGGGCATTAAAAAGAGCGTAGAAAATGTGCTTCGCGTAATGGGAGACGCACCTTATCTCTTTACGATGAAGTTCAAGCCGCGGAGGCAAGCTCGGCTTTTTTCCGGTTTCGTGCATCGTTTTAACACGGGGGAAGACATCGTCTGCCTCCTAAGCTTTATGCGCCAGATGATCGAGGAAAAGGGGTCCATAGGCGGATTTTTCACCGAAGGCTATTCGCCGGAAGATAAGAACGTAAAAAACGCGCTCATTTCTTTCTCGGAGAGGGCCTTGAGGCTCGATGCGTACGGCATTTACGGAACTGATTCTCTTCCAAAGGAAGCCGGGGTAAGGTTCTTTTTTCCTACGCCGGCCAACGGAAGCCCGTGTAAGAGACTCAACCTTTACCTCAGATGGATGGTGCGCAGAGACAAGCTCGACATGGGCCTCTGGAAGGGGATTGGGCGTCAAGGCTTGTAATCCCCATTGATACACATATCGCGCGCATCTCAAAGAACATCGGATTAACCGGGCGTTCCACGCCCGATTGGAAGATGGCGGAAGAGATCACCGAAGCCCTTAAGGAATTCGACCCTGAAGACCCGGTAAAGTATGATTTTGCCCTTTGCAGGCTCGGCATCCTGGATAAGTGCCCGCGAAAAGCGGACATGCGGAAATGCGAGGATTGCCTGATCAAGAAAATCTGCGTTTTATAAGCGGAAACCCCTGAGACCCACCCCCTTCTTCTTAATGGAAATCCTTTGACAGGACCGCATATATGGGATAACATCTATGCCTAAAATAAACACCGGATTTAAGACAATACCCGCTCCCAGGAGGCTTCTTCAAATAACCGGAGCGCGGATCGGGTCATAAGGACGTCATGCAAAAAGCCCTGAACATTAAGCAGGCCAAAAAAGACGGAGTCAAGATGCGGATCCAGGAGGTATTTGACCTTGTAAAAGACGACATGAAAAAGGTCGAGGCGGGGTTCAAGCAAAACCTCAATTCCGATGTCTATCTCATAAGCAAGGTCGGCGAGTACATCTTAAATAGCGGCGGAAAAAGATTCAGGCCCATGATCATGCTCCTCTCGGCAAGGGTCTGTGATTACAGTGGCGACAAGCACATCTCTCTGGCTGGCGTCGTGGAGTTTATCCATACCGCAACACTCCTGCATGACGACGTGGTGGATAACGCGCATCTTAGAAGAGGCAGCGCCTCGGCAAATACGGTATGGGGCGACGGCGCCAGCATCCTCGTCGGGGATTACCTCCTTTCAAAGGCTTTTTCCCTCGCCGTCCAGTCCGGCGATATGCGGATCTTAAGCGTGCTATCGCAGACGACCACGCGCATGGCGGAAGGCGAGGTCCTGCAGCTCCTTAAGCATAGCGACGCCGACACCACGGAAAAAGAATACCTTGACGTTGTAACAAACAAGACCGCCGTGCTTATATCCGCCGCATCCAGGATAGCCGGCATCCTCGGCGAGGTAACGCTTGAAAAAGAGGTGGCGCTCGCGAACTACGGGATGGGCCTCGGGACCGCCTACCAGCTCATGGACGACTGCCTTGATTATACCTCGACCGACGAGGACCTCGGCAAATCGATCGGAAACGACCTCAGGGAAGGCAAGGTAACGATGCCTCTTATCCAGGCTTCCAGGAAATCGACCCGGGCCGAACGGGAGCTTATAAAAGAAGCCGTCGAGGCGGACGAGCTTCCTGATTCGAAACTCGGGGAGATCGTCGGGATCATAAACAAATATGACGGCATCGAATATACCATAAACAGGGCTCGGGCCTATATCGAAGAGTCGAAAAGGAACCTTGAGATATTTGAGCCGGACATTGAAAGGGCCGCTCTCATGGCGGTCGGGGATTTTGTCATCGACAGGACTTATTAGCCGTAAGCGCTTTTCCGTGCAATAATGGAGGTATGGACAAAAAAGAAAAAGCCAGGAAAATCCTCGATATCCTTGAAAAGGAATTCCCCGGGGCAAGGACCGCTCTAATATTCTCCACCCCCCTGGAGCTTCTCATCGCAACCATACTTTCCGCGCAAGCGACCGATAAACTGGTAAACAAGATTACCGTTGACCTCTTCAAAAAATACAAAACAGCCGAAGACTACGACAGGGCAACCCTTGGCGAGATCGAAAAAGACATAAGCTCCGTCAACTTTTTCAGGAACAAGGCCAAAAGCATAAAGGGATGCTGCAAAAAGCTCGTCGAGGAATTTAATGGGGCTGTGCCGCAGACCCTGGATGAGCTTACAACGCTACCCGGCGTAGGCAGAAAAACCGCTAACATAGTCCTCGGAAACGCGTTCGGCAAAAACGCCCTGGCCGTAGACACGCACGTTAAAAGGGTGGCCAAGAGGTTAGGGCTTACGGACTCGGAAGACCCGGACAGGGTCGAAGAAGACCTCTGCAGGATAATACCGGAAAAGAGATGGACAAATACGACCCACTTATTGATCCTTCATGGCAGAAAGACCTGCAAGGCAAAGAACCCTTTATGTGAAGTCTGCCCTGTAAGGGATTTCAGCGATTATTACAAAAAGGTATTTTTGAAAGAGAAGAAATAACCTCTCTCCAGGACAACACAACCTAGAGGACAAGATGCGCGCCATTTCCTTCAACCGGAAACTCAAATATTCAACCGATTATCCTATCCCCGTACGCGCGGAGGATGAAGCGCTCGTAAAGATATCGTATGCCGGAATATGCGCAACGGACCTTGAGATAGTCCTTGCGTTCTTCACCTGTAATAGCCTGCTTTCACGAATGTCTCGATAAAGGAAGTACATCGCATTTTTACGGTCGGCTGAAGAGTCAAAAAGCAGCTTACCGGATGATTTCTTGTCCCCCGGTCTGGCGTGGTCTCCAAATAGAATTGAATCAGGGCACATCCTCGCAGGGGTCTCCTCCTGATATCCCCATGAATTCCTCTTCATTGTGGTCTATTTTTTCAAATACATTTCTCCGTTCGTTATAAGTGTATACGGCTCCGGTGCCGATATCGTAGTACCAGCCGTGGATGTTGATCTTTCCTGCCTTTATCGCCTCGTTTACCAGGGGATAAGTCTTCAAGTTCTCTATCTGTTTTACGAGATACCTCTTCTCCGTCATCTCGATCTTCTTTTTATATGAAAGGTCCTTTATCTGGAAGAGGACCTCTTCCTTTACCTCGGAGGCGGTATTAAGCCACTCCTTCAAATTGGGCTTGTCCTCGAAGTCTTTTTTGTCGTAGTAAAGCGCCTTCAACGCGCCGCAATCGGAATGTCCGCATACGACGATATCCGTCACCTTCAACACGAGTAAGGCGAATTCGATGGCAGCGGCCGTACACGTCTTCTTGTGAAGCGGGGTATTCGCAGGGACGATGTTGCCCACGTTCTTTACTATGAATAGCTCCCCTACTTTGCTCTGCGTGATGAGGTTGGGGTCCACCCTCGAGTCCGAGCATGAGAAAAACAGCACGTCGGGAGACTGTCCTTTTGATATCTTCTGGAAGAACTCCTCTTCTTTCCTGTAGTGCATCTTCTGAAATCTTAGGATCCCTCTAAAGAGCCTTTCCATAGCGGTTCTCCTTTTAGACCGGAAGTATGTAAGTAATAGAATCGCAATAAAATCAATCGAGGACCCGCGCTAAAAAAGCCCGATCTGCGAGGGCCCGCGCGGAGCTATGACTTCCTTATTCCCGAAGATCCTGACTTTGCCGAATTCCCCGTCGAACCCAGGGGTGATAGCGACGTCTTCATTTCGCGTCTTCATAACGGCCGAAGCGACCTTCTCACCGGCAAGCCTGACAAGGTCGCTTTCATCCATATCCAGGAGCATATCGAATTTACTCGTTTCTGCTACGAGCCTCTTATATTCCCTCTTGACTTTAACGGAATTCACGCCGCAGTCGAGAGACTCGGCCAGTATCTCCTCAAGCGGGATGATATGCCTTGCCGGTATGGCCGTGTCCGGCAAGCGGCCCGCGGGCCTGTCGGCCAGTTCCATGACCCTGCTCATGACCCCGACGGTTACGTCCTTGCCGCAAACGGCGCAGGCCTTGCCCGACCTGATCGTCTCCTCCGGGGACAGAAGCACCCCGCAGGCCCTGTGGCCGTCGTAGTGGTATTTCCCCTCTTCCGGGAAAAACTCTATTGTAAAAAGGAACTTCTTTTTGTCCTTTTCCTTTATTATCCTCGTTATCTCGAAATAATCGAGGTCGCAGTCGAATACGTTAGCCTCTCTTCCGAGCTTCGACGGCGAGTGGGCGTCGGAGTTGGAGATGAGCGTGATCCCGTCCAGGCAAGATAGCCTCCAGTTCATCTGCGGGTCCGAGGAAAGCCCCGTCTCGACAGCGTAGATATGTTTCGAGTAATCTCCGAAGCACTCCTCTATAGAGTCGAAGCCGGACTTGCTCCCGAAGATAGAGAACCACGGGGTCCAGGCATGGGCAGGAACGAGCATCGCGTCGGGCGACGCGTCAAGGACGATCTTCAAGAGGTCCAGCGAGGAGAAACCGAAGATCGGCCTTCCGTCGGAGTTGATGTTGCCGAGCCTTGCGAAAGCCGAGTTCATCTTTTTTACCGCCTCGATTGAAGGCGCGAAGATGAGATTATGGACCTTGCGGGTCCTGCCGCCCTGGGAATAGATGTTGGACACCTCGGCGGTAAGCATGAACCTGACTGGATCGACCCCATCCGCTTTCAGGGCGAAAAGCCCGTTACCGGCCGGTTCGAGTTTCTCTTCGATAGCGGCGAAATGCGCCGGGTGGGTAAAATCCCCCGTGCCGAGGAGGTTTATTCCCTTAAACCTTGCCCAGAGCGAAAGCACATCAAGGAACATGTCCTTGCTAGTCGCCCTTGAATAACGGCTGTGTATATGGAGGTCCGCTATTATCCGCATATATCCGAAATCCCTGGTCGATCAGGAAACCATCTGTGACGCTCTATCTGTAGGCACAGTTATGCGATAATTTGCCATTCTTTTTAAAAACATGGCAAACTACCGCTGGGTTATAGTCTTATGCTTCAGTCCTGAAAAGTAGCCTGATGACGCCGCTTTCCCGATTCCAGTATATGTGTGGGGAATTCGGTAACAAATCTATCACAAAATCATGCGCATGGGAAGCCCAAAATCGCCTAAAATCCGATAATGTTAAAACCCGCGTCCACGTATATAATTTCCCCCGTTACCCCGCTCGAAAGGTCGCTTAAGAGGTAAAGGGCCGTTTTTGCCACATCTTCCTGAGTGACGTTCCGCTTTAACGGCGCTTTGGCCTCAACCTGGTCGAGTATGGACTTAAAGCCAGTTATTCCCATGGCCGCAAGCGTCTTTATCGGCCCCGCCGAGATTGTATTGACCCTTATATTTTTCGCCCCGAGGTCTGCGGCGAGGTACCTTACGCTGGCCTCGAGGGCCGCCTTGGCGACACCCATCACATTGTAGTTCTGTATCACCTTCTCGCTCCCGTAGTAGCTCAAGGTAATTATGCTTCCGGGCCTGCCTTCCATGAGGGGCATGGCCCTGCGGGCGAGCGCAACGAGTGAATACGCGCTCACGTCGAGAGCTACCTTGAACCCCTCCCGCGACGTGTTCACAAACTCGCCCTTGAGCTCCTCCTTCTTCGCGAAGGCCAGCGAATGTACAAGGGCGTCAAGGCCGCCCCATTCCTTTGAAAGGGTGTCGAATACCGCATCTATCTGCGCGTCGTCCGTGACATCGCACGGCAGAACGAGCTTCGCGCCTATGGATTCCGCAAGTGGCCTTACCCTCGACTCCAGGGCCTCGCCGGCGTATGAAAAGGCGAGCTCCATGCCTTCTTTATTAAGAGCCTGGGCTATGGCCCAGGCGATGCTCCTTTCATTGGCGACCCCGAAAATTATGCCCTTTTTCCCCTCAAGCAGTCCCATGAACGAAATCCTCCTTCCGAGCGTTAATGAAAAAATAAATGTCCATTTTTCCGAGACCCTACTTCTATCATTATTCCCGGAATCATTCAACAGTTCTTTGGCGTAGCATGGCTCCATATGTTTCTTCCGCCGCAGATGCTATTGATTTTCATGGATTTTATGATACTATCCACATATGTCCGAGCTGAGACTGAACCTTTTGACAAGGGAGTGGGTAATAATCGCAACAGAAAGGGCGAAACGGCCCGCCGATTATAAGACTTCCTTTTCAAGGCCGGCGGCTCCGGAATATCTCAGCACATGCCCTTTTTGTCCCGGCAACGAACACAAGACCCCGGACGAGTTCCTGAGGGTCGCGGAAGACGGCAAATGGAGGATGCGGGTCGTATCGAACAAATACCCGGCCCTTCTGAACAAGGGCGAACGCAAATGGTCTGGCGACGACGGGAAACGGTCGGTCTCGGGCGTTGGCGTCCACGAAATAATAATAGAAAGCCCCCTTCATAACTCCAGCATGGCCCTGATGGACCTCAAATATATAGAGGAGATCCTCGGGATATATAAGAAAAGGTTCATAGAGGCGCACCGGGACCCGCGGGTAGAGCACGTGATAATATTTAAAAACCACGGGGAAGGGGCGGGAACCTCGATCGGACACCCCCATACACAGCTCATCGGGACCCCGGTGGTGCCGATACAGTTCCGCGACAGGGTCCAGGCCGCGATGCATTTCTTCGACGACACCGGCAAATGCATCGTATGTTCCGTCCTTGAAAAGGAAAGATCCGAGGGAAGAAGGGTACTGATGGATACGGAACACTTCAGCACCTTCATACCTTACGCGGCCCTTTCGCCTTTTCATACATGGATATTCCCCAAGAGGCATTACGCTTCAATTTCAGACATCATGGAAGATGAGATGAAAGACCTGGCGGTGCACCTTAAGACCCTGCTATCGAAATTCTACTGGGGCCTTGACGACCCCGACTACAACTACGTCATAAGGTCGAGCAGGCCCGAAGACGCCGGTAACGAATACTGCCATTGGTATTTTGCCGCCATCCCGAGGATAACGAAAAGCGCCGGGTTCGAACTCGGAAGCGGCATGTTCATCAACACCAGCCTGCCGGAAGAGAGCGCTGATTTCCTTAAAAATGTAAGGATAGAGTGACGCCGGCATGGATAAAAAGCGAGACTTGAAGAACCCCCTTCCGACAGTTGACGTCATTATCGAACTTGAAAACGGCATAGCGCTTATTGAAAGAAAAAACCCGCCTTACGGCTGGGCGATACCAGGGGGGTTTGTGGACGTTGGCGAGACCCTTGAGGAGGCGGCGGCAAGGGAGGCCCTCGAAGAGACGTCGCTCAAGGTGCGGCTAAGGATGCAGCTCCACGCCTACTCGGCCCCCGATCGCGACCCGAGGTTCCATACTATCTCGGTCGTCTTCGTCGCCGAGGCCAATGGTGTCCCCGTGGCCAGGGACGACGCGAAGGGAATAGGCGTTTTTACAGAGAAAAACCTGCCTGAGCCTATGGCGTTCGATCATGCGCGGATACTGAAGGATTACTTCAGGTGGAAGAGGGAAGGGTTTAAGGCGTTTGAACTCAACGGAGCCGTATCAACGGGAAAGAGGTAAGGTGCTCTTCACAACGGGAAAAAAAATCAAACTTACCGATTGGGCGAGCTGCGCGGGTTGAGCGGCCAAAATGGGCCCCGACGCCCTGATGCAGGTCCTGCATCAGCTGCCTCACGTTAAGGATAAAGACCTCCTTGTAGGCATAGAGACCGCCGACGACGCGGGGGTCTATCGAATTTCAGACGGACTGGCCATAATCTCGACCCTCGATTTCTTCCCTCCGCTCGTCGACGACCCGTTCACGTTCGGTGCGATAGCCGCCGCCAACTCCCTTAGCGACGTATACGCGATGGGCGGAACGCCGAGGCTTGCGATGAACATAGTCTGCTTCCCGAAGGACCTAAGCCTCGATGTCCTAAACGAGATAATACGGGGGAGCATGGAAAAGCTCAAAGAGGCGGAGACCCTCCTCGTGGGGGGACATTCGATCGAGGATGCGGAGATAAAATACGGCCTTTCGGTAACCGGCTTCGTAAATCCCGCCGATATCAAGACCAACAGGGGCGCGAAGGCTGGAGATGCCCTTATCCTTACAAAACCGATAGGGACCGGTATAATCGCCAGCGCCCTCAAGGCCGGTAGAATAAAGCCAAACGACGCCGCGGACACGATCGCCGGGATGACCTCTTTGAACAGGGCGGCATCCGTTGCCATGGTCGAGGCCGGCGCAAACGCCTGTACGGACGTAACCGGGTTCGGCCTGCTGGGCCACGCCATGGAGATGGCCAAGGGGTCGGACGTGGGCCTCGTTATCCACGCCTCCAATATAAGGCTTTATCCTTTCGCTTACGAGCTCGTAAGGAAAAAGGCCAATAGGCCAAGGACGCTTTTAGCCAACAGGGAGTTCCTGATAAAGGACATGGATATTAGAATAACCGATAACGACCTGGAGCTCCTTCTCTTCGACCCGCAGACCTCGGGCGGGCTGCTTATATCGATCCCGGAGGAAGGGAGCGCGCTATTAACCGAAAAACTGAAGGGTACGGGGATAGACGCCACAGTAATAGGCAGCGTGGTCAAAAAAGAAGAGGGCTGGAGGATACGCGTAGAATAAAACCATCTTTTGACTCAATAAAAAAGGAGGGCTTATGGGGATCAATAACGTCAACGTCGATAAGCTTAATAGTGTCATAAAGGATCTCGAAAAGGACCTTTCCAAGGCCAAGAAGGTAAATAGGATCGAAGGCGACTGGAAAGTCGGCACAGGAAGCCAGTTCAGCTCTACCGTCCAGTTCGAGAGCGGGAAGGTCACCCTCGAGGCCGACCAGCCGACGTTCCTCGGCGGCGGCGGCACGCAGCCCGGGCCCATGGCGTACTGCCTTTACGGCTCGGCGTCCTGCTATGCGGCGACTTTCGCGACATACGCGGCGTTGTATGGGGTAAAGCTGAAGAAATTAAGGATAGTCGCCGAGAGCCCCATAGATTTCTCGAAGGTCTTTGGCCTCACGAACAACCCGATAACCGAGAAGGTAAAGTTCACCCTCTACATCGAAAGCGACGCGCCGGCAAGCAAGATAAGGGAGATAGAGGAGCTTTCCAAGGAGAGATGCCCGGCGGTATACTGCCTTACAAACCCGATACCGCTCGAGACCGAACTTAAGATAGGTTAGTTTTAAAAAAAGAGGGGAATCCTTTTGGGT
>DAIDBB010000264.1 GCA_027310325.1 bacterium
ACGCTATGGCCGAACCGTAGCTAAGCGGCACGTAGTGGTCGGCCATGCGCCCGAGACAATGGTTAAGCGGCAGAAAGGAAAGCACTATCTCCCCCGGCTTCAAGGTAAGGGCGTCCTGCGCGGCCTCGACGTTGGACGCGAAATTAAGGTGCGTAAGCACCGCGCCCTTCGGCTCCCCGGTCGTGCCGGAGGTGTAGACGATGCTCGCCCGGTCGCCGGGCACGACGTCCTTCCATCGTCCTTCAAAACCCCGGGCATTCCCCGCCCCGAGCCTGAGGACTTCCTCGAACGCCATGACGCCGGGGGCCGGGGGGCCGTCCAACGCTACTATCCGGAGCCCCGGGACGGATCTCCGGACTTCAAGCGCCTTTTCGAGCTGTCTGCCGGAGGCGAGCAGGACCACGGCCCCGGAGTCATTGACGATGTATCTGACCTGCTCCGCGGGGAGCGTCGGAAAGATGGCCACATTTACGGCGCCGCTATGGAGTATCCCGAGGTCTGCTATCGCCCATTCGGGCCTGTTCTCGGCTATCATGGCGACCGGGGCGCCTTTTTTAACGCCCAGGGCCGCAAGCCCGCATGAGAACTCGCGCACCCTGTCGCCGAGCTCGCGATAGGTCATGGCCCTGTATTCTCCTCCGGCCTTCCTCAAGATGGCCGCATTGGGGCCGAACCTTTTAACGCTCTCCTGAAACATCCGGTTTATGGTGCGGGCCATGACTTCCCCCATCGTCTTACGCCATTGGTCTGGCGAGAAGTGAAAGACCGTTAAGCATCTTTCGTACCGAGGTCTCGAGGTCTTCCGTTAAGGCTTTAAGGGCCGCGCGCCTGTCGGCCTTGTAGGCCATGTAATACGCGGAGACGTCAAGCGGCATGCCGATCCTTACTACGGCCTTCCTCGGCCCGCGTATCTTTCTTTTTCCGAAGACCTCAATCTCGAGAAGCCCGATGACGTCCAGAAAACGCTCGGCTGTCCTCGACTCTCTTACGTAGCCGTCGTAGAGGGCGACGAAATGGAGGACCCTCTTAAGGCTGTGATAGGCCCCCCGCGCCTCAATGCTCCGGTGATAGTGCAGGTGCCTCGCGTACCCGGGCCCCTCGGGGCCGCCGTAGATGATACCGTCGACGGCGTTAAAGAGGTCGCGAATGCGCTCGATGAGCGGCTGACCGGCGTGCAGCGGGACGCCGAGTTCGGCGGCGATGCCGCCGACGATATGCTCCTTCATATACTGGATGCGGTCGTTTAATGACGCGGTCCTGGGCGGGCGGACGTTGTATTCCTTTTCCACCGTGGCGAGCACGGCCTCTCCGGCCCGCCGAAGGCGTTCATAGGGGCCGGATTCTCCGGCCTTAAGATTTAGCCTCTCTTCGAGGCGGCTTAATGACCTCCCTATCTCAACGGACATGTCCTTCAAATAGAGATATTTTACGGCGACCGGCACGAAGTAGACGGGAGGCAGGTCGCCGTGCCTCGCCAGGTCTTCGCACGCCCAGAAGGCGAACTGCGAAACACCCTGCTGGAACGGCATGAGCGTGTCGTTCATCCAGCAGGTATCGCCTTCGGGGAATATTACCAGCCAGCGCCTCCCCCCGGAGATAAGCCTCCTTGTCATCTCGAAGGAGTTCTTGTCCGGCGTGCCCCTTACGATCGAATAGGCCCCGAAACTCTGCATAAGCCGGCCTAAAAGGGGGAGCCTGCCGAATATCTCGCTGGCCGCGATATAGTTGAAGTCCATGCCGAGGAGCCCGGAGAGGTGAAATAATATCGACGGCTCGAACCCTCCGGAGTGGCTCGGTGTGAGGACAACCCGTTTGCCCTTGAGTTTTTTAAGGCCCTCGATATCTTCCTCTGCCACATCTATCTCGACGACCCTGGCGAAGAGGCGTAGAAATAGGGGAAGCAAGAGCCTTCCCAGCCAGATGACGGACCTATTGTTCTTCGGAGGCCGGAACCCGCCGGCGGGCAGCCTCGCGGGCGGCGTGTGCGTTTCGCCGGATACGATTTCCGTGGATTGGTCTATAAGGCCGAAATATTCAGTATCGATCATAAAAAATATCTATTTTTGTCTCACCGGCTTCTTTAATAAAATCCCTGATGTTGGCTTCTTTTACGAACCATGGAACGGAAGGGCCTTCAGCGTAAAATCTGCCGTCTTTCATTCCGGGGGTATCATACTCCGCGGTCTTTTCCCGTGGCGCTTCGGGAGCGCCGCCCCTTCCCGTGACCAGTCCGTACGCGGCCCCTATCGCCGCCCCTATGACAAGGCCCGCCAACATGTCTCCTGCCTGCCTTCTCGGGTTGTAGGACCCGCCCGGCACGGCGGCCCTCGCGAAGCCGTTCGCGAAGCCGACGGTTACGCCGATACCGGCCCCGTAAAGGGCGTCAACCATTACTTTTTTCGCGAGACCCTCCGCGGCAAAGGAGTCCATCGGAAGGAAGAGGATAAAAAAGACGCTTATAACGGAGACGGCCCTTTTGATCATGATTTAAGTAAAGCAGACCATCAAACTATGTCAATTTTTAGTGAAGATCGGCGCGGGACGGGCAACGGAAAAAGACGTTTATAAAAGAATCCGGGCCCGAATCCCGGAAAAATGGTAT
>DAIDBB010000305.1 GCA_027310325.1 bacterium
AGGTAATGCCGGGCGGCGGGGGGTTCCACCGTCCGTTGCGATAAAAAATCCAGCTAAACCTCTGCCCACCGCAGGTGCGCCGCAATGACGAGCGACGACGGCAACGAAGCAGGCGGACTTTTTCAGCAGCCTGCTAACAATCAAACAAAAGGAGGTATTCTTATGCCGATAGACCCCGTATGTAAAATGGAGATAGACAAGGAAGACGCCGGCGCCGAGACCGACTATAAGGGCAGCAAATACTACTTCTGCAGCGAGGACTGCAAGGAGAGCTTTGACAAGGCCCCCGAGAAATACGCCGAGAAGAAGAAAAAGGCGGCAGGGGAATGTTGACCCCAACGGCCGATAAGAAGACAAAAAGGCACAGGCCCCGGGGCCTGCGCCTTTTTTTGTCCCGGCGCCCCCGTCCTAATGGTCATGCATCTGTACGGCTTCGACGCTTCTTATCTCAGGGGCGTATTTTTTTATGGTGCTCTCAACCCCGGCCTTGAGCGTCATGGCGGCCGAAGGGCATCCTCCGCACGCGCCTACGAGCTGGACCCTCACCGTCTTGGCCACGTCGTCTATGTCTATGAGCTCGACATCCCCTCCGTCGGCCTGAAGGTAGGGTCTTACCTGGTCGAGCGCCTCCACGACCTTTTTCCTAAGCTCTTCGCCGGAAGCCTCCGCCATTTTAATCTTCCTGATGTTAACGACCCACTCCTCGGGCCCCTTACTTACATACTCCCATGCGTACGAGTCCTTGTATTCCCCCTCGAACTGATAATGGAGCGGCTTCGGGTCATGGTCGTTTATTATCTGAAGGGTATCTTCGGGCTCTATGCTTTCCCACGTGTCGAATATCTTCGGGTGACGCTCAAATACCGGGATCGTCCTTAAATCGAGTTTTGTGACCTTTCCAGACATGTATATGCCTCCTCCTTGAAAGTAGACCTTCATTGGTTATTATCATTAAAAATTATACCATATCCCATCGATATCAATATGATTTTTATCAGAAAGGACGCGCGAAATGCGCGGGAAGAGACATTCGGCGTCGAATGCGCACTTCCAGCCATTTTCGGCAGTTACATTTTTTTCAGAAATGTAACCTTTCTTACATCCAATGGATGCTGATTTTTCATATAATTATCGAAGCGCCGGTCAAATCGACCAGCCGGACAGGGCTGAAACCAGGGCGTATGCCGCCTTAAAAAGAGTCGCCAGGGAAAGGCCGTTGCAAAGATTCTTCTTGACAAACTGTTTAAAAGGGGATTATTTTTTCAGCAATGAAGACCAAGATATTTATAGTCTGCGCCTCGATCGTCTCCCTTTACGGGTGCGCGGGCATCAATGAAAAAGGCAAGTTCGAGGACTTAAACGGCAAGGTCACGGCCCTCGGCGCTTCTCTCGACGGCACCAACGCCAAAATAGAAGACCTTAACAACAGGATCCTTCTCCTTAACGAGAAGATCGAAACCTTGAAGCAAAATGCCGCCGCCGCCCCTCAACCGCCGGAAGGACTC
>DAIDBB010000309.1 GCA_027310325.1 bacterium
GCCGTACGTAAGGAGCCTGTTCGGGTCGATGTTCACCTGGTACTGCTTCACGAACCCGCCGATAGACGCGACCTCGGAGACTCCCGGCACCTTGGTGAGCTGATATCTTATGTACCAGTCCTGTATGGACCTTAGCTGCGCGAGGGTGTAATTTTTGCCCTCCACGACGTATTCATAGACCCAGCCGACACCCGTGGCGTCCGGCCCTAGGGACGGCGTAACGCCTTTCGGCAGTTTACCGGAGGCGAAGTTCAGGTACTCGAGCACCCTGGAGCGCGCCCAGTACATGTCCGTGCCGTCCTCGAAGATGACGTATACGAAAGAGACCCCGAAAAACGAGTATCCCCTCACGACCTTTGCCTTCGGCACCGCGAGCATGGCCGTCGTAAGGGGATATGTCACCTGATCCTCCACGACCTGTGGGGCCTGCCCCGGAAAGTCCGTATAGATTATGACCTGTACGTCGGAAAGGTCCGGGATGGCGTCTATCGGCGTCCGGTAGATCGACCATATGCCCCAACCTATGGCAAAGGCGGCGGCAAGGAGTATTATGAGCTTGTTATTTACCGAGAGTTCGATAATCCTTTTGAGCATTGGCCTAATTCCCCATACCCGGCATGGGCCCTTCTTTCTTCTCTTCTTTCTTCTCTTCCTTCATCCCGGCGGCCTTTTCTTCCTTTGCCTCGCCCATCCCGCTTATCGCCGCCTTTAAATTACTTTCGGAATCTATGAGGAAGTTGGCCGAGGTGACGACGTAATCGCCTTCTTTCAGGCCCTTGACGACCTCGAAATAGTCTCCCGCCTTTGCTCCCAGAGTGACCCGCCTCGGCTCGAACGTGCCGTCCCTCCTGTCGATGATGACTATCTGGCGGGCGCCCGTATCTATCACGGCGGAATCCGGCACCGCGATCGAGCTTTTTGCGATATTCCCCTTTATCTCGATATTAAGGTACATCCCCAATTTAAGCGCGCGGTTGTGGTTCGGCACCTCGAACCTCACCTTCTCCGTCCTCACTTCGGTCCCGGCTTCCGGCGTATACCTGATGGAGCCCAGGTGGCCGTATATATGCTCGATACGCCCGTGATAGACCTCGGTGGAGGAATACGACGGGGTGAGCGTGGCCGTTTCACCCACCTTTACGTAAGGCATCTCGTACTCGTATATTTCGCCATAAACCCAGACGACCGAATGGTCTATGATTTTAAAGAGCGGCTCCCCGGCCTCTATCTTCTGGCCCACGACGACCATCTTTTCGGTGACGGACCCGCTTTCCGGGGCCCTTATGGTCATCGTCCTCGTTATTGCGCCGGTCTCTTTGAGCCTCTCTATCTGGTCGTCCGAGATGTCCCAGTACCTTAGCTTCTGCGCCGCCGCGACAAGTAGCGCTTCAGCACCCTTTCTCACCTCCGGATACGGGCTCCCCTTTACGCTTTCGAAGTTCTTGGAAGCAAGGAGATACTCCTCCTGCGCGGATACGAGGTCCGGGCTGTATAGCTCGAGGAGCTTTTCGCCTTTCATCACCATCTGGTCGGTCGATCCGACGTAGAGCTTCTCCACCCACCCGGATATCTTCGAGTTTATTGCGAAGACCCTGTTCTCCACGGGCTCGACCCTGCCGACGGTCCTTATGGCGCGCTTGAGCTGTCTCCTGGAGACCTCCTCGGATTTTACCCCGATCTTTTGTATCTTCTCCGGGCTTATCCTTACGACACCCTGCGCCTCGGTTGTCGGCGCGGCCTCGTCCTCATAGACCGGGACATAGTCCATGCCCATCTCGTCTTTCTTCGGCGTGGGAGAGGTTATCGAGGGGTTCATCGGCGCGCGGTAGAACAATATCTTCCGTTCCTTGCCGGCGGTCTGGGCCGGAGACGGCTTTCCGTGCCTCGAGTAAAACCATATGAAAGACCCGCCAACGGCGATACCGACAATAATAAATAACATGGCTGTAAGAACTCTTTTCATAATGTTATCGCTTTCCCTTTTATTGATTGAAGTCGACCCCTACGCTGCGTTCGAGGGCCGAGATGCGCTTACGGTATTCGAGTATGGATTTAAGATAATCGAGCCGCGTCCTTTTAAGGTCCCGCTCCGCGTCGAGGAGGGTGAGGAAATCGACCTTTCCGGACTGGTAGTTCTTGAGCGCCGAATCGAAGGACATCTCCACCTGCGGCATGAGGCTCGTCTCGTAGAGCGTGCGGGTCTTGTCCGCGGCCTCGACCTGCAGAGCCGCCCATTTCACCTCGAAGCCTTTGCTGTTTCTCCGGGCCATGAGCATCGATCTCGCCGAGATCGCGTCGGCCCGAGCCTGTTTTTCGATGTTGTCGTACTTGCCGTACCATATCGGTATGCTTACCCTGAACATGAGGCCGACGCTGTCGAACCTGCCGTCATTCTGTACAGGGCCGCCGCCCACCATGAAGTCGGGGTAGCGGCTTTTTCCGGCCAGCTCGGCGTTGACGTCCCCGGCCTCCGCCTCGTACTTGAGCATCCTTATCTCCGGGTTGCTTTCAAGGGCGGTCGCGATGAGCTTGGGCGTGTCGATGGTTATCTTCTCCGTGGGCAACGGCGACGGCTCGCCGAGGGAATACTCCTGGGGCCTGTTGATGAGGGACTTAAGCCTCGCGGCGGCGACGCCCTTCTCGGCGTCGAGGGTTATGACGTCGCTTTCGAGCATACTTTTCTCGACGTCCACCTTTATCACGTCCTGCTGCGAGACCAGGCCCGTTGAATACCTGGTCTCCGCTATCCGCGACATATTGCCGATGACGCCGCGTATCTCTTCGGTAATCCTAAGCGCTTCCGCGAAGTAGGCGAAGTCGAAGTATGACTCCTTTACCATGGCCTCGACCTCGAGCTCCTTTGCCCGAAGCTCGGAGGCCGCCGCGCCCGCCTCCTTTACGGCCGCCTTTTCTTTCAGGGAGAGCTTCCCGGGAAAGGGCAGCGCTTGGCTGAATATATACCTCGTTTGCATCGATTTGGACGGGTTGGGAGGGGTTTTATTCGCCATCTCGTCGACCGTAAGTTCCGGGTCGTCGTAGGCCCCTTCCACCTTTGCCCGCGCCTCCTTCGAGCTTACCTTTTCCCTCAGCGCCTTTATCTCGGGGTTGTTTTCCCGCGCCTCCTTAAGAAGGTTCTGCAGGGACGCGGGGTCCTGCGCATGGGCGGTGACGGCGGTTACCGCCAGAAAGAGCGCCGCGATAACCAGAGAATGAGTTCCTCGCATATTTATCCGCCTTAAGCCTTTTTATTTAACGTCGTATGAAAAATGGAGGTCCGCCTTTTTCTCTCCGGCTTCCACTTTGATGTCGAAGGCGTATCTGCCTTTCGCGGACACTTCCGTCATGGCCATGTATGAATAACTGTCTCCCATCTTCATCCCCATCAATTCCTTGCTGTCCTTGCGCCCCTGCGGACCTGTGATCGACGCCATGACCTTTGCGCCGGTTATAGGCTTTGATGTACCCGTATCGGTAAGATAAAGGTCGATCATTTTTTTCGGGGCGTTTATTTTAAGCGTGCCCCTGACCCCCGCCGCGCTCGCCGTCAGCTCATCGGCTTTCGCGGAATTTATCCCTGCAAGCCCCGAAAGAACCAGAACGAACAGAACCGAAAAGATCATGACCGCCTTTATTGCTTTCATCGCCGTTACTTTCATCGTCTTCCTCCTTTTTAGTCGATTCTCGCGTATGATTTTCTACCGTACGTAGAATTTTTTTAAAAAAAAATTTAGCGCCGGTGCGCCGCCTTCAACGCGCAGATTCCGTCATCGGCTTTTTTCGCGTGCATCGTACACTGCCTTTTATTACATTCCTTCGGGCCCGGGTATGTGGCGTTCAGAGGCATGGCCAGCGAAAGCGACAGAAAGACCG
>DAIDBB010000324.1 GCA_027310325.1 bacterium
TATTTCCCCCTTCCCCCCGATAACATCCTCCTTGACTATCCTCATGTCCGCTCTCCTTTCTGTTGAAAATCCGATAACTTTTGTAATCCTTTATGTCTTCTGTACTCTCCCAACCACCGTAAAAGAGCCGGGTTCAAGAGATTGCCTGCTAAGCCGGAAACGCCCGTAGGATGTCTCAATCGCTCCGTTTTTGGCCGGTTGTGCAATTTTGAAGCGCAGAGGCCTCGAGGCCGTAACCGCAAGATGCCGCGTAACGGATCCGTTCGTAAAACGAATAGGCTCAGCGAACTCAAGAACATCCCCGACATGGAGCTTCGGTGCGTTCTTTTTCCTCTCAAGCATTGCCCGGCAGTGATATCTCCACTTATTCGCTAACTCGTTGGAAGTCGGCGTCAGGAGATTCAGAATGCGTTCCGGACAATCGTAATTAAACGGCCCCATGTTCTCGTCCATGTCCTTGAACCCGAAGTTGTAGTAGTCCTTCGAGTAGCCAAGGAGACATACGCAAGCCACAACCTCTCTGCACTCAGGTGAGATGATTTCATACGCAAGGTACGCCGTTTTCAACCTTACGACGGCGCAATCGATAACTTTTCTTAAGATCACACTCCCGTCCTCTCTTTTTTCCTCGTTGTTCCAGCGGCTGGAAAAAAAATCAAAAATGCTTTCTCCCGGCTCCTTGTGGGTCCATATCCACCCCATACAAAACTCTCCTTTGATTTTGATAGAGATGCCTATGCCGCCTCTTCCCTTACTCCGAAAAGAGGCACATACTTGAGGGCCTTCATGGCCTCCCTGTACCTTTCCTCTTCCATCTCCAAACGCACATCTTCAACCTCGATCTTCCCTGTCTCCATTTACTCCGCCTCCTTTTTTGTTTTTTCTGAAATAAAAAAAAGCCTTTTAAAGGAAGACGCCAAGGTGGCAAATCCCTGAAAAAGGCTTTATGTTCGTTGGCCTACTGAAAAAACTATCTACATGTATATTACTTTTGACAGCCTGGCTTGAATTTCAGATTGAAAGGTAATATCATTGCATTAAGCTAAAGGAGTACCGTATGGCTACCGAATATAAGACCCCTTTCATGAGCCAGGCTGAGATAGAAGGCGATAAGATGGTACGGGACATCGTACGTACCCTTAATCTCCTGTCCGACCAGGTAAGGGTCACCAGTTATGACCACTGCAAGACCCTCGAAGAGCTTGAATTTGAAATCTATTCGAATCTTCTTAAAGACGGAACTCCCAAAAAAATAGCTAAAGAGTTCGCCATGGCAAAAGCCAAAGACCTGTGGGACGATTCAGAAGCGCTGAAGTAAAAAAAGGGGATGCTAAAGCATCCCCAAAGTCCTTTTGAGATCAAAGACCATGTCCTCAATCTCCCACGTGAACCCCATCGCCGGATCGGACACAATATATCCGCCCCACACCCTTTTCTCTACGCGATAGCCGTTATTCACAATTTCAGCTATCTTGCCATCATCTAACTGGCCGGACACTAAAACAACACGGCCCCTTTTTTCCACATCCATTTCTTTTTTTTCCATGTCCCTTTTCTCCGTTTTTTCCACACCTGTCCTGTCAAAGGCGGGGTGTTTGTTGCCTGCTACTGTCATAACAGGCTGGTCGCGACCACACACCCCTGACAGGACGCTCACAGGGGACTGCTTTTTATAAAAAAAGCCCTCTTTAAAGAGGGTATTGACTTTAAAAAAACTCTTTACCGACCGGGGCAGCCGATCCTTTGTAAAGAGT
>DAIDBB010000372.1 GCA_027310325.1 bacterium
TCGCTACCCCTATATCGGCCTGCGCGAGCGCGGGCGCGTCGTTTATACCGTCTCCCACCATCGCCACGATCTTCCCGGCGGCCTGAAGCCCCTTGACGGCCCCCGCCTTTTCTCCGGGGAGCACGTTGGCAATTACGTTACCGATGCCTACCTGCCTCGCTATCGCCCTGGCCGTCCTTTCGTTGTCGCCGGTCAGCATTATGACTTCCACGTTCTCTTTTTTAAGGGCATTAACCGCCGATATGGAGCTTTCTTTGAGGGTATCCGCCACGGCTATGACCCCGATCACGTCTTTATTTCTCGCGAGTATCATCGCGGTCTTACCCCCTTCTTCAAGGCCTTTGAGGGTGTCTTCGATGGTCCCCAGCGCGATACCGCTCGCTTCCATGAGCTTTCTATTTCCGAAAAGTACGGTCTCGCCCCTGTAACCGACCTTTACCCCTTTGCCTGGAACGGCCTCAAAGGAGTCGGGGTCGGGGACGTCGAGGCCTTTCATCTTTGCCGCCTTCAGGATGGCCTCGCCAAGAGGATGCTCAGAACCTTTCTCCGCCACGGCGGCAAGGACAAGCGCCTCGTCTTCCTTCGCCCCGAAGCTCAGGATATCCGTAACCGAAGGCTCCCCCTTCGTAAGCGTGCCGGTCTTATCGAAGACCACGGTCGTAAGCTTCTGGGCGCGTTCGAGATACTCCCCTCCCCTTATGAGTATCCCCGCCTCCGCCCCTTTTCCGACCCCGACCATGAGGGCGGCGGGCGTGGCTATTCCCAGGGCGCAGGGGCAAGATATGATAAGCACCGCTATGAAGGCCAGAAGCCCCTGGGGGAAGTTCCCGGCTATCCACCACCAGCCGAAAAAGGCGATAAAGGCCGCGACCACGACGGCGGGCACAAAGTAGCCCGTCACTTTATCGGCGATCCTCTGTATTGGGGCGCTTGATGCCTGCGCCTCCTCGACCATCTTTATTATCTGGCTGAGGGTCGTCTCGGCCCCGACGCGCTTGGCCCTGAACTTGAACATCCCGACCTTGTTGATCGTCGCCCCTATGACCTCGTCCCCGGGCTTCTTCTCGACGGGTATGGATTCTCCCGTTATCATCTTCTCATCGACGGACGAAGAGCCCTCGATGACGACGCCGTCGGCCGGTATCTTCTCTCCGGGCCTTACGACGACGACGTCGTCCACCAGTACCGCTTCAGCCGGGACTTCCATCTCGTTTCCGTCTCTTATCACGCGCGCGGTCTGGGGCTTGAGGTCGAGGAGCTTTCTGACCGCGGCGGAGGATTTTTTCTTTATTATCTCCTCCATGTATTTGCCTAACAGCACGAAGGCGATGATGATCGCCGAGACCTCGAAGTAGACGTCCCTCTCCTCGACCTTGACCGGCAGTATATTTGGCGCGAATATGACTACTACCGAATACACGTATGCCACGGACGTGCCAAGCGCGATGAGGAAGTCCATGTTTATCATCCGGTTCTTTATGGCATTATAGGAGCCCTTGTAAAAGCTCCACCCTCCCAGGAACTGAACCGGGGTAACGAGGATAAAGAGCCAGACCCCCCACGTAAACCACGGAAGCTGCGGTATCGGGGCCCAGGTGACGATGGACGCCCCCGCCGCGAGCCCCAGAAAAAAGGCGGCCCTGAGGAGCGCGAGGGCGAGCACGCCAAAGAGCGCGATCGTTACCCTCTTTTTCATCTTCTTCAGCTCTTCCTCCGGGGCGACGAATGTACTTAAACAGCCGTCGCTGCAGAAATAGTACGTCCTTCCGCCCTGCTCCTTTTTGAGGGATTTCGCCTTATCGACGACCATGCCGCAGATCGGGTCCTTGGCGGTCTCATGGACGCCGGCCCCGGCCGCGACCATCGCCCTGTGGCCCCCCGCTTTTTCGGGTCCGCCCTTGGAGACAAAGGCCTCCGGGCCCGCATCGAAACGCTCCTTGCACTTCAAGGAGCAGAAGTAGACGTCCTGCCCTTTATAGGCGCTCTTTCCGGCGGCCTTCTTCGGGTCTACTTCCATCCCGCATACAGGGTCTTTTGCCATGTAATCCTCCCCATTTCACATTTTCCCGGCCTGAACGCCGGCCGGATGAGTACAGAACCAGAGTATCAATGCTATTATACGCTGTCAAGTCCGCATGCGGGGACGATCGTCCCTGTAGAATACGGTCTTCCTGCGTAGCCGCTCATATTACAGTTACAGTTTACCGGATCTAAAGATCGACCAGACAAGCCAGAACCCGAGGAGCAAGGCTATTATATATCCGCTGAAGCCGATTATCGGGATGCCGTCGTAAGAAGGGCCTATGTGAACCTGCATGATTATGGAAGACCCTATGATTATGGCCGCTATGATGAGACTGAAGGAGAGCCGGTTGCTGGCCTTGTCGATATGCGCTTCGAGGTCCTCGAGTTTCTCGTGCCTCAGCTTTAGCTCAAGCCCCTTTTCACCCAGGTTTTTGGCGAGCCGCGTCAAATTCTCGGGCAGGTCCCTTGAAAACCTGTTGATCGTCCTCATGGCCCTGTAGACGTCCTTTTTCGACATCGAGGGCATAAGCTCGCGGAGCATGAGCCTGGCGGCAAAAGGCCTTATGTTCTCGGCGAGGTTGAAGTCCGGGTCGAGGTTGCGCACGATGGACTCGACCCCCATAAAGGTCTTACCCAGAAGGAGGAGTTCCCTTTTTACCTTTATATGGTATTTCTTGCCGATATCGATCATGTTCCTCATGACCTCCGCGAATGAAAACTCCTTCATCGGGAGCCTGTAATACGCGTTTATGAAATCCCCTATGTCATTCTTGAAGGCATTCCTGTCCGTATCTTCGCTTATCGCCCCCATATTCAGATAGCTATCGACTATGCCGTCCATGTCCTTATCGACGAAGGCGAGGAAAAGGTCGGCGAGGTTCTCCTTCATCCGCTCATCGATCTCTCCCACGATGCCGAAGTCGTGGAAGCATATGCTCCCGTCTTCCATGACGAAGATATTCCCGGGGTGGGGATCGGCGTGGAAGAAACCGTGCTCGAATATCTGGGCGAGGTAGAGATCGTTGATCCTTCTGGCGAGATCGTGCCTTCGCGTGCCGCCCTCGCCGAAGAAATCAGAGACCTTCTTGCCGGAGCTGAATTCCGCCGTAAGGACGCGTCTTTTCGTCAGGTCGCCGATTACGGCCGGGACGTGAACGCGCTCATCGCCCCTGAAGTCCTCCTGGAACCTCTCTCCGTTCCTCCCCTCGATTACAAAGTCGAGCTCCCTCGTTATGGTCTTCTCGAACTCATCCACCAGGCCCGCGGGGTCATAGTACCGGCTTTCGGGGATGTACTTTTCAAAAAGGCGGGCGAGCGTACGCATGATATCGAGGTCTCTTTTGATGACCGCCTCTATCCCCGGCCTCCGGACCTTCACCGCGACCTGGGTCCCGTCTTTAAGCGCGGCCCTGTGGACCTGCCCGATGGAGGCCGCCGCGAGCGGCTCTTCGTTGAAGCTTCCGTAAAGCTCCTCCGCGGGCCTCCCGAACTCTTCCATGATTACCGATTTGACCTCTTTTACCGGAAACGGGGGGACTGTGTCCTGGAGCTTTCTCAGTTCAATTATGACGTCGTCGGGCAGAAGGTCGCTCCTTAAGCTCAGCACCTGTCCGAACTTGACGAACGTCGGGCCGAGCTCTTCGAGGGTCTTCCTGACCCTTTCAGCCCGGGTCGCGAATTTCGCCTCCCCGCCGGCTTTTCCGCGACGGGCTATGCGCCCCCCGATGCCGGACCTTTCCACTAAATGCCCGAAGCCGTGCCTGATGAGGACGGACGCTATCTCTTCAATACGGGCTATGTTTTTGAAGGCATCCTTCATCAATAAAAATCCCCTGCCGGAAGGCCGGCTATCTTCCGGTCAAGATATTTCATCGGCTTTTCCATTTGCATGACTTTTTCGAGGTAAGGGGATCAGCAGCACCCGCTCCCCTTTTTATCTTTTTTGCCTGACACGGTATCGTTCGCCTGCCCTTTACCGTGGTCGTGGCCGGCTTCTCCATGCCTGTGTTCGGGGCCGCCTCCTCCATC
The DNA here is from genome assembly GCA_027310325.1 of bacterium. Classification (GTDB taxonomy): domain Bacteria; phylum Desulfobacterota; class GWC2-55-46; order GWC2-55-46; family GWC2-55-46; genus JAKAIQ01. Next base: position 4,054 of record DAIDBB010000372.1, read on the forward strand.
GCCCCCGCCGTGAGAGTGGCCCCCTGCGCCGCACCCTCCCCCCGCTCTCATTATGAGGAAAAACAGGGCCCCTATTACGACCACCAATAAAATCGGACCTAGACTAGACATATTCCCTCCGGTAGATCAGTAAATTGCCCATCCCGCTACTTCGTCATCTCTTTTCGGACTTCAAACCTGAATACCCTCTCGTCGACCCCGGCGACCCCCTTTACCACGAGTTCGACAAATTTCGCCCCGGATATGTCCGCATCCTTGAACTTAAGGGTCGCCTCCCTGTGGTGGCCGGAGCCCGACGAAGAAACCATATCAGGATGATATTCCTTACCGGCGTCATCACGCAGATGCGCGATTTTGGCGAACTTGTATTGGTCAAGGTCTACGGTATGGGTATCCAGCGCCACGTCAAAAACTGGGTCTTTGGATTCCGCGGGATTTTTATATGTCGCCTTTACCTTGACCCCGGCGGCTTCAGCCTCTTGAGTAGAGGCCTTCGCCTCCTCTTTACCCCTGGATGAGTTTTCCATCGTCCCTCCACCCATGTGGTCTTTCATATTGTCCATATCCATCATCTGCCCGTACGACCGGGGCGCGACAAACAACATCGCAAAGACAAAAACAGCCGCCATCTTCCGTTTCATACCGTACCCTCCTCGTTTTTTAAATTCCATTTTTTCTCCGCGTTCCCGTTTTTCCTTTCATCCGTTACGGGGCAATCCTGGAAAGGGGCCTCTTTGTCCCTGTCCTGGATTATAGCTTCATTTTTGTGGCCTTCCTTGCCGTGCCCTCCCGTCATCCCCAGATGATGTCCGAAGCCTAAAAAACCGACAACCATGAATACGGCCATGACGCCCATTACTATGCCCATCCGAAGCCTCCTTAATGCACCGCTACTTTCATGGAAAACGGCAACTCTTTACCTGCCGCCCCGGCTTATCCTGGGGATAAACATCGGCACCCTTTCCCTGTATCTCCCGTACTCTTCCCCGAACTCCTTTTCCATGTCTTTCTCTTCCCTTTTGGCGAGCTTATAGTAGGC
>DAIDBB010000397.1 GCA_027310325.1 bacterium
AGGTCGGGTTGGCCTCGAAGATGACCGGGGCGCCCGCCGTGTCCCTTTTGTTCACGATGAGGTTCACCGTGTACCGCTCGAAGGTAGGCTCCTGCCTCTGAAGCTTAAGGGCCCCGATCGCGAGCGGCACCTCTTCCTTGGGCCTGAAGTCGTCTATGGAATTGAGTATGTCCTCCTTGACGTCGTCGAGGAACTCCGGGATGCCCTTCACGTCGCCGAACTTCTCGAAGAGGTCGTGCATGAGCGGGTTTACAACGTACTGGACGACCTCCCTGTCGAGGGCATTGAGCCTTTCCTTGGCCTCCTTCTCGATGCTACGGGCCTCCCTTATCGCGTCCGAGAGCTTGTCCTGGAGTATCTTCAGGTCCTCCTCGATCGCGCTCTTTTTCGACTGCGGAAGCGAATCGAACTCGTCCTGGCTCATCGCCTTGCCGGCCTTGGCCGGGACAACGGCGAGCCCGCTCACGGTCTTTTTAAGGAGGAGGCCCCTTTCGTTGGCCATCTGTTCTAGCCTGAAGAATATGGCCCGCGTCCTTTCCTGCTGGCCCTCGAATATCTCGTCCCTGTGCTTCTCGTAGTCCTTGCTCTCGAACACCTTCGGGATGTCGCGCCTGAGGCTCTCGACAAGCTCTTCCATGTCGGAGGCGAACTCGGCCCCCCTGCCGGGAGGAAGGCTCAAGGCCCTTGGGGAGTCAGGGTTGCCGAAGTTATAGACGTAGCACCAGTCGTCAGGGACCGGCTCGCCCTTGGCCTTCTCGGCTATTATGTCCGTTACGGTCGTGCTTTTTCCGGTGCCGCTTTCGCCGAGGACGAAGATATTATAGTTATTGTTATGGACACCCAGGCCGAAGTCTATCGCCCGAAGCGCCCTTTCCTGGCCTATTATCTCGGACAACAAGGGCAGATCGTCCGTCGTCTTGAAGGAAAAAGAGCCGGGGTCGCACTTCCAGCTGAGCGATTCGGCAGGCAGAGGTTTGACTTTAGGCATATAGCCCCCTTTGAAATTTTTTTCGCCGCGCGGCCGGCAGAGTCCGATGACGTATCGAGTTAAGGCTCTCTCAGAGCGCCGGGCTTCTTCTGCCGGTCTTTCTTCAATGAAGGTGCTGGCGGCGCTCCCTGTGAGCGATCTTCCCGAATATGTCGTCCTGGTTGCATCCGATGCATTCGGCTTGCAAGGTAGTATAAAAGATATGGTGTTTTTCGGCAAGCCTTTCATTGACTTCGCCGAATATCTCGCCCATCCTCCACCTCTGTACGGGAAGTATGTCGAGGTGGGCGCTCAAGGCGTAGACGTTATGGCATATCGACCAGATATGGAGGCTGTGGACCGAGGCCACCCCTTCGGTCCTCTTTATGTCCTCCATCACATCGTTAAGGTCTATCTCCCTGGGCACGCCCTCGAGAAGTATGTGGGAGGAGTCCTTGAGCATCGAGACGCAGCCTATTATGATTATCACCCCTATGGCCGCGCCTATGAGGGGGTCTACCGGGTACCATCCGGTGTAATAAATTGTGGCGGCCCCGGCTATCACGCCGAGTGACGCCGCGGCGTCGCCCGCTATGTGCAGGAACGCGCTCTTTATGTTGATGTCGCTATGGGCGAAATGGCGCAGCCACAGCGCGACTATAAGGTTTACAGCGAGCCCCACGGCGGCTATGGCCATGACCCCGAGGCTCTTTACGGGCTCGGGAGTAAAGAGCCGGTGGTAGCCCTCGTAGAATATGCCGAGGGTGACGAGAAGGAGTATGGCGCTATTTATGAACGACACGAAGACCTCGACCCTGTGAAACCCGTAGGTCCTTTTGTCCGTGGGCGGAAGCTCCGAGATGTATATCGCGAACCAGCTAAGCGCGAGCGCGAAGAAGTCCATGAAATTGTGCGCCGCGTCGGTCATGAGGGCAAGGCTGTTTGTAACGTAGCCTCCCGCAAGCTCGAAGACGAAAAAGCCGCCCGTTAGGGCTACAGAAAGCTTAAGACGCCCCTTGAGACGCATGTCGAATTCATGACCGTGAAGGTGAATATCTTCCATATCCCGATATGGCTCCATAACAATGATACATCTTTTTTGGGATGAGTTCAAATCGGGCTGGAAAAAACCGAAATTACATGAGGCCGCTCAAAAAACCCAAGATGCAAGGAGTCGAGA
>DAIDBB010000103.1 GCA_027310325.1 bacterium
AAATTCTCCTCCCCTTTACAAGGGGAGGCCGGGAGGGGATGATGATGGGGCCTGATAATCTCTCCCGGCCCCTCTTTAAAAGAGATGGCCGCCGGAATATCCCTATTTTTTTCATTAGAGGGCTATTGGGGGTTTGGTAATCCCCCGGCACGCTAAAAAAGAATGGAAGAGACGCGCACAGAAGAAAATCCCGGCGAAAGGAACATGTCCTTTGTCGAGCACCTGCGCGAGCTAAGGAAAAGGCTCGTCAACTCCGCCATAGCTACGGCCCTGGGCTTTGCCGTCGCGTACTATTTCTCGGACAGGCTCTATTACGTCCTAACGATCCCGCTCATCCCGGCCCTCCCCAAGGGCTCGGAGTACATGGTCTTCACGAACGTCGTCGAGCCCTTCATCATCTACATAAAGGTCGGGGTCTTCGGCGGGGTGATACTCGCAAGCCCGGTCATATTCCACCAGATATGGGCCTTCATAGCCCCGGGCCTCCACAGGCACGAGAAGAGGTGGTTCCTTTCCATCGTATTCTTCTCGATAGTGATGTTCATAAGCGGCGCTCTTTTCGCTTACTTCCTCGTGCTCCCGTTCGCGTTCAAGTACCTTTTAAGCTTCTCCGGGCCGGACTTAAGGCCGATGGTATCGATGTCGCTTTATTTCTCGATGGTTACGAAGTTACTCATCGCCTTCGGGGTGGTATTCCAGATGCCGCTCCTGATACTCGTTTTGGCCCGCTTCGGGATCGTTACCGCCAGGCAACTCATAGCCTGGTGGAGGTACGCGATAGTCCTCATAATAATAGTGGCCGCGATACTTACCCCGACGCCCGACGTCTTCAGCCAGCTCCTCATGGCCGGCCCTCTCCTCGTATTGTATGTGGCCGGGATAATCGTGGCATTCCTATTCGGCAAGAAGCCCAGGAAAGAGAGCGAGGAGTAAAAGGCCGTTATTCGCGTCCGTTGTCCGTGGCAGGGGATCCCTTTTCTAATCTCCCCCTTTTCTAAAGGGGGAATAAGGGGGATTATGAGGGCGTTTCAGATAATCTCCCCTGTCCCCTCTTTAGGAAAGAGGGGGACTCTTCCGAATAACTTTGACCCTGAACCCTCAAAAAAGGCGATCTCCCATTACGACTTTAGTATGAATCGCCCGCCTGCCACGCGCCGCTTTTTACCCATCCAACCCATTGGAAATAAAGCTCTTTTCACCTCAACGCCGGCCGGTAAAACTTTGCCGCAATAATATTTCAACCTGTGTCTTTCGTCACTTAAAAAAAACCGAAAGCGCGTAAAATACGTAGTTACAAGCGCCTCGGGAGGGTGACTGCGGGAATGGTATTCAGGCGGAGAAGCTCATATAGAAGGCTCGACATAATGGATGACGCGGCACGGGCCGCGGCAAGGGGGAGGGTCCGTAAGGCGATAGCCGGGTACAGCCGGGTGCTTGACGTCGACCCTCTGGACTTCGAGGCGCACGCGAGGGTCGCTCCTCTCTTCGCAAGGACCGGCGAGATAAACAGGTCATGGACGAGCTACAGGCTCGTGGCGGAGACGTACCTCCAGAAGGGCTTCCACGCCAAGGCCGCCGGGGTCTACGTCCAGGCGGCCAGGCACATGCCGAAGAAAAAGGAGGTATGGGAGAGCCTCTGCGACGTGTACCTCATGAGGGACTTGAAGGCCGACGCCGTGGACGCGCTCTTTAACGGGCACCGGAACTTCAGGGGGCGCTACAGGGAGACCGCCATAAGGCTCCTTGAAAAGGCCCGCGAGATAGAGCCGTGGAGGTACGACGTCACGAAGCGGCTGGCAAGGCTCCTAAAGAAGTCCGGGAGGAATGGCGAGGCGCTTTCAATATTACAGGGGCTTGCCGCCCGCGAGCAGGGCAGACAGTTAAGGAAAGTCCGGGGGGACATATTCAGGCTCTCGCCCGGATTCGATACGGCCTGGCGCTGGATGAGGGCCGCGATAAAAGGGAGGTAGCGATGGAGACGCCAACGACGCGCGCGGAAGGTGTGGCGGAACGGTTGAAGAAGATGGACGGCAACCGGCTCGCCGCCGAGTTCTCGGAATTCGTGTTTTTCATAAAAAGGCAGTTCTTCGGCCAGATCCCCTCGGTTAGCGCCCTGGGCGGCCTTGCCATAGGCTCGTGGGTCTCGTCGACTTTCACGACCTCGCCCATCCGCGCGAGCCTCGCCTCCTGGGGCCTAGTAAAAGGCGGCAGGCACGTCGTAAGCCCGGCCTTCTACAGGGCGCTGTCCATAACGCTTCCGGTCATGGCCGCCGCGTTTACGGCCTACGGGCTCCATAAGCTCCTCAAGACCTACCGCGAGGACCAGCTTGGAAGGCACATGGCGATGGCTGCGCGCCTTAAAGAGGAGATACAGGCCGAGATAAGGGAGAAGCTCGCGCTCCTTGAAAAGGCGAGAACAGCCGGGCTCATCTCTGGCGGCGAGTTCGACACGAAGAAGGCCAACCTCTACAGGTCGTACTCGCGCACGCCTTCCAGGATTGAAGACCTGATCGTAGCCAAGCTCTCGAACTGAGTTTACGCGGGATAACGCCCGCCCGCGTTGTCAAGGCAGGCAAGGGTGGTTAAAGCCGGGATCCCAGATCGAGTTTGGCTTCCTTAATCGCATGCCCGGCTTGTCCCCTTGTCTTTCCCGGCAGCCGGGCATTCTTCCGCATAAACTTTTTAGTATGAATTTTTCAGCCGGTCAGCGTTCTTTTAATTTGGAAATCCTCGACGTGCTGCAACAGGCACGCCTGCGGTTTCCCTCGTCCGCCAAGTTCCAAGTCCATTTCTTACGTTCGTAAAAACTTTGCGGGTTCAGGGTTGTGCCCTGAAACCCGGTTTACCCCCCCCCCCATCCTGGCC
>DAIDBB010000106.1 GCA_027310325.1 bacterium
GGATGGGACGCTTCCGGATCTCCTTGAGCTTTCCGACATAAAAGGTGACCTTCACGTCCACACGAAAGAGAGCAACGGGACGTACAACCTTGAAGACATGGCCGAGGCCGCCATAAAGAAGGGTTACGAGTATATCGCCATAACGGACCATTCAAAGGCCGTCGGGGTCGCCCATGGCCTTGACGAGAGGCGCGTTGTGGCCGAGTTCAAGGCGATAGACGCACTGAACGCAAAGATAAAGAAAAGGGGAATTAAGTTCAGAATTTTAAAGGGTACCGAAGTCGATATCAGGGCGGACGGGTCGCTTGACCACCCCGAAGAGCTGCTAACGAAAGCCGAGTGCGTTGTAGCGGCAGTTCATTCGAGCTTCAAGATGAGCTCGGCGGATATGACGAAACGGATAATAAAGGCCATCCGGAGTAACATGGTACACATACTTGCGCACCCTACCGGAAGGCTTATCGGGACCCGGGAACCCTATGAGGTCGACATGGAAAGGGTTATGGATGAGGCGAAAAAACACGGGGTATCGCTGGAACTCAATTCCTATCCTGACAGGATTGACCTTAACGACGTTCACTGCAGGCTCGCAAAAGAGAAAGGCATACCTGTGGCCATATCAACGGATGCCCATTCGATCCATCACTACGATAACATCGTCTACGGGATACATAACGCAAGGAGAGGGTGGCTGGAGAAAAAAGACATCCTGAACGCGCGGCCTTTAAAGGAGCTACTTAAATTCATTAAGAGGACCTGACAGCGGCGTTTTAAACAGCTGCTCTTTTCGCCGCCTCGAGGGGTTCGACCTTTACCTTTACGATCCTGTTGTGTTCGACGTCCACGACCGTAAACCACATGTTCTTGTGGACGACGAACTCTCCGCCCCTGGGTATCCTCTGGAGCTTGGCCAGCATGAACCCGGCAAGGGTATGGAATTCCTCGGCCTCTTCCTCTATGACTATCCCCACGTCTTCAAGGTCGCGAAGTGAAGCCGAGGCGTCTATCAGC
>DAIDBB010000410.1 GCA_027310325.1 bacterium
CCCGTACCCCTTGCCCTTCTTTGTAAGGACGTGGACTAGGACCGGGCCCTTCAATTCCTTTACATTGCCGAGCGTGGTCAAAAGGGCCCCGATGTCATGGCCGTCGATGGGGCCTATATAGTGGAAGCCAAGCCCCTCAAAAAGCATGCCGGGCGTTAAAAGCGTTATAAGCGAGTCCTCGGCCCTTTTCGCTATCCACATGAGCCTGTCGCCTATCCTGGGGATGGACCTTATGAAGTTCTCGACTTCCTTTTTGAGCCTTGTGGCGAAGCGGCCGGTAAGCTTCTGGCTTAAGAAAGTCGAGAGCGCCCCGACGTTCTTGGAAATGCTCATCGCATTATCGTTAAGTATAACGACGATGTCTTTTTTAAGGTGGCCCGCCTGATTGAGCCCCTCGAAGGCAAGCCCGGCAGTTAGCGAACCGTCCCCAATGACTGAGATGACCTTGAAGTCCTTTCCGGCCAGGTCCCTTGCCGCCGCCATGCCGAGCGCCGCGGATATTGAGGTCGAGGAGTGCCCGACGCCGAAAGCGTCGAATTCGCTTTCCGCCGGCCTGGGGAAGCCGCTTATTCCCCCGAACTGCCTCAGTGTCCTGAACTCGTTTTTTCTTCCGGTAAGTATCTTATGGGCGTAAGCCTGATGGCCCACGTCCCATATTATCTTGTCGTCCGGAGCGTTATATACGTAATGGAGAGCTATGGTAAGCTCGACCGCCCCCAGGCTTGAGGCCAGATGGCCGCCGACCTCGGAGACGGTCTCCAGTATGAAACCCCTCAACTCCGAAGCAAGGCCAGGGAGTTTTTCGGCAGAAAGCCTTTTAAGGTCCTCGGGCGTTTCAATTTCTTTAAGCAATCCTTCCATTTTCTCCTGTTATTTCTTTCTTGCGACAATGTATTTTGCGATGGCCCTCAGAGGATCGGCCCTTTCATCGAAGTCCTCCAGGGCCTGTATGGCGATGCCTGAAAGCTCCTCGGCCCTTTTCTTTGATTCGACGATGCCGATAAGGGCGGGATAGGTCGCCTTGCCTTTTTTCTCGTCAACGCCCGGGGTCTTTCCGAGCTCCTCGGCAGTTCCCTCGACGTCGAGTATGTCGTCGGCGATCTGAAATGCTAGCCCAACCGCCTCGCCGTAGCGCGTAAGACTCTTAAGGGCTTCTTCGCCGGCGCCTCCGAGGATGGCGCCGCACCTTATGGCGGCGAGTATCAGTTCCCCGGTCTTATGTATGTGTATGTATTCAAGGACAGGGAACGGTATATCCCTGCCCTCGGACTCTATGTCTATGACCTGCCCGCCTATCATGCCTGTTGAACCCGCGGCGCGCGAGACCTCAAGCAGGGCCTTCAACACAAGCCTTTTATCTTGGACCCTGGACTCTCCGATCATACCGAACGCGGCCGTAAGAAGGGCATCCCCCGCGAGTATGGCCGTGGCCTCTCCGAAGACCTTATGGCATGTGGGCCTGCCTCTGCGGAGGTCGTCGTTGTCTATGGCAGGCAGATCGTCATGGATGAGCGAATAAGTGTGGATGCATTCAAACGCGCATGCTGTATTGAGCACATCCCCGGCCTTTCCCCCGACGGCTTCCGCTGCGGCCAATACCAGAACAGGGCGAAGCCTTTTGCCTCCGGCGAAAAGGCTGTAACGCATCGCCTTATGCAGGGTCTGGGGATATTCGTCTTCCTTCGAGAGGAGTTCCTCGAGCCCCCTGTTTACAAACTCCGCCTTTTCGGCTATGTATTTTTCCAGGTCCAAAAGGGCCTCTTCATCCGGGTCTTAAGGCGGTATTCAACAGGACAAACCGAAGCGCACGGAATCCGCGCCGAATTCATCGGTATCGATTCATTGCCCGAATTTTTATAATAACAAAATGCAGGAGGAAATACAAGAATACTCAAATGTTTAGGGGTTGATTATAATACAAAGATAAGGCCTCGAATAAGATAATTATCAGCGTTTAAGTCTACATCCGCTTTTCGATCTAATACACTAACCGTGACGATACCGCGGCTAATCGCCTGGTTGATGTTCTGACGCTTTTTGAAAGAGCGATTAGCCGGGCAGCTTCAAAGAAAAACCCCCTTTTACTCTTCAGCAAAAGGGGGTTCATGGCTTAAGTTGAGTCAGGATTTTACCTGACTTAAATACCGCTGGTATTTATAAGGACTTATATCAGAGTTTCACGACGTTGGAAGCCTGAGGTCCCTTCGGTCCCTGAGTGATCTCGAACTCAACCTCCTCACCTTCTTTAAGGGTCTTGAATCCTTCGCCGGTGATTGCGGTATAATGTACGAATACATCCTCACCCGATTCCTGCTGGATAAATCCAAAGCCCTTTGTGTCATTAAACCATTTCACCTTACCTTTTGCCATTACTGTGCCTCCTTTTTTTTGGAACTCTCTTGCAGCATTAAAAAAGCCGTGGAATACGGTCCTCCACGGCCCGATAACCATAATAAGTACTGCAAAATGGACCCCATAAATTTATCGTCATCCTACCAAGTTAAATAAAGTGTGTCAAGTGCTTTTTTTATGGCCAAACAAAATTTTAATTAAATTCTTCTTTCTATCATTCATTTGCTTAAGTGCCCGTTTTTGAAGAAAAAAATTCGAAGAATAAGGACCCCTTCATTCTTCCAGCTCTGAAAGTTTTACTACCTTTATCCCTGAATTATTCAGTTTTGAGACGGTCTCGCTAAGCGCTTCTATCGTCTCAGGATATGGGTGTCCTATGGCTATCGCCCTGCCCCTTTTTTTGGCTATGCTTATGAGCTCCGAGATCTGCCCTTTTATGTATTTATCTTCCCTGGTGTTATCGAGGAAAACGTTTCTCCCGGCATTTCTTACGCCTATCTCCCTTGCCATCTTTTCGCCGACGGAATTCGGCGTCGTCCGGCTGTCCAGAAAGAACATATCCTTCTTCTTGACGAGGAGCAATACCGTTTTCATGGAAGCTTCGTTTTCAGTGAATCTGGAACCCATGTGGTTATTGACGCCTATCGCGTGAGTGACCGTCTTAAGATCTTTTTCAATGGTGTTACGGATCTCGTCC
>DAIDBB010000113.1 GCA_027310325.1 bacterium
AGGTATTTTTTAGCCTGGTAGCAGAAAAGCTCTACGGCAACTTTGGCCCTTTCATCCGTCTTTTCCCTCGAAAGGAGGTCTTCCATGTCGGTACTTATGCCCGAAACGCCAAGGAGACCCGCCCTGTGATTTACGAGGCCGTTCACTTCATCCGGCGTCATGCCCTTTTCTTTAAGGAGATAGATCATGACCCCGGAGTCGAGGTCTCCGGTTCGTGAGCTCATCATAAGGCCTCCGGCCGGAGTGAACCCCATCGTGGTATCGACGCTCCGCCCGTCGTTTATCGCGCACATCGACGCGCCGTTGCCGAGGTGCGCTATGACGGCCTTCCCGTTTCTACCCAGGGCCTTGAGTTCGGCTGCTATGTATTCGTATGAGAGCCCGTGAAAGCCGTAGCGTTGGATTCCCTCTTCATGGAAGCCACCCGGTAGAGGGTACCTCCGCGCGATATCCGGCATTGTGGCGTGAAAGGCGGTATCGAAGCAGGCGACGTGGGGGAGTTCAGGGTATGCGGCCTTGCACGCCTCAACCGCCTTTAACTGGTGCGGGAGGTGTTCGGGAGCGAAAGCGACAAGACCCTTAAGCGTATGAACAAGCTCTTCGTCAACGAGGCGGACGTTTCTGAATTCAGGGCCGCCCTGGACGAGCCTGTGGGCTACCGCGTCCGGCCTTACGGCCTCTTTTTTAAGCCAAAGGAGAAGCCTCTTAAGGGCCTCCGTGTGATCCGGAAAATCCGCTCTTTCGTCAACGAGAGTGACGTTACCCGGGCCCCTTGCCTCGAAAAGGCCGTCCGGAAGGCCGATCCTCTCAAGCCTGCCCGAGACCCGGCGCTCCTCTTTTTCCTCCACGTTATAGACCGAGAACTTTATGGACGAGGAGCCGCTATTTATGGTCAGGACCCGCAATTTGCCCTCATTTTAAAAAACAGGTCGACGCCGGTCCAGCAACCAGGCGTTGAAGAAGGGGGCGACGACTTCAGAGGCAAGTACCAGGGACCAGAGCCTGCCCCGCCAGATGCGGTAGTCGGACGTGAGTTTCTCCCACGGGAACCCGAAGATATAGTGGCCCGCGAGAAGTTCAAAGGTCAGGCTGGAGGCGAGCCACAGGAGGCCAGCGGAAAGGGCCGCCGGGTATATCGAGGCGCCGCCTGCCGCGGCTTTTTTAAGATAGAAGCGCGAAAAGACGAAAATTACCGTTATTATGAAAAAAGTCTTGTAGAGATGGGCTGTGTAGTCTCCCGCGAGGCCTTTGACGAAATTCTCCCCGATGATGCCGTTTATGATGGCGATAACTACCATCACGGCCCAGAAGAGAAACGCCAGGGGAAGGGTCATTTTACGACCTGGCCCTTCCACTCCCTCATGCCGCCTTTGAGGTCGTAAACGTTCTCGAACCCGTGCTCCAGGAACATATCGATTATTTCCTGCCCCGTGGTACCGCCGTAGCCGACTACGACCACCCTGTCTTTCGGCTGGTATTCGCTGGTCAGGTCCCTTTTATTATACGCGGTGTCGGATGACACGTTTATGGCCCCGGGTATATGGCCTCCCCTGTAATAAAGATTGTCTCTTATATCTATGATGGCGAGCTTCTTGCCGTCGTTCATCATCTGCTCGAGTTCCGGCCCGGTTATGTACCTGGCTGAAGGCGGTTTGGCCGCGGGGGCCGCGGGGGCTGCAGGCGGATTGTCGGCTGACGCGTTGTAAGAGAACGGCAAAAGAAAAGAGAAGAAAATCGCAAGGACCGCACAAATCTTTCTCATGTGCAAACCCCCTTTTTTTGATTCCGGTTGCGCGTCAGGGAGGCAAAACCCCGCATACTCTCGCTAAACGTCTTTACTTTGACGTTAGCGGCCCGTCCCATCCCCTCATGCCGCCCTTTACGTTATATACCTCTTTGTATCCCTTCTGCAAAAGGATCGTCCCGAGCTCGTTGCCCATCGGCCCTCCGTGGCATACAAAGACTATCCTTTCCTCAGGGGAAAGCTGGCGGAACATAGACTTGAAGGCGTCGTCATAGGGTATGTTTATCGCGCCAGGTATATGGCCCCTGGAGAAAAGCTCGGGCTCCCTAACGTCCACTATCTTTATCGGTTTTCCGTCCTTCATCATCTTCTGGAGCTCCGGGCCTGTTATGCCGACCGGCGGCCCGGCAAAGGCCGCCGTAAAAGATAGCAGAATAAGCGCGAAAAGCATGTTTGAGATCAATAGTTTTTTTCTCATCTGAAATATCCTCCGGCTGTTGAGAGAACGTTTGAAATGTACCCGAATGCTAAAATTCTAACATACCAAAACGGTTTTTGTAAGTCAAAATCTTTGTTTATGGACTTTTCCACGCCCCGGACTCGAGGAAATCCTTCAGTTTCCGGAGCGCGCGGGCCCTGTGGCTGATCGCGTTTTTTTCTTCGAGGTCAAGTTCAGCTACAGTCTTACCCATTTCGGGCACTAAAAAGACCGGGTCATAGCCGAACCCCTTTGCCCCCCGCGGCTCCAAAGTTATGTACCCCTCAAACACACCGTCGAAGGTAAAGGCCCTCCTATCCGGGAACGCCAGGGCGATGACGCACCTGAAGCGGGCCTTCCTTTTCTCCATCGCTATCCCCTTCATCTCTCTGAGGAGCTTCAGATAGTTATCCGTATCCGTGGAGTCCTTGCCCGCGTATCTTGCGGAGTAGACACCGGGCCTTCCGCCGAGCGCGTCCGCCTCGAGCCCGGAGTCGTCGGCAAGGGCCGGGAGGCCCGTTTTTTCAGCTATGAAGAGGGCCTTTAAGAGGGCGTTGTCCCTGAAGGTCTGACCGGTCTCCGGCGGCATGGCGAGGGCAGGGAAGTCATTTAGCGTCAGGACCTCGGTTGCCGGGAGCATCTGTTTTATCTCTTTGATCTTGCCGGCGTTACGGGTAGCGAGGACTATCTTCATTTGAGGTTGCGCAATATCGGAGCTTTCCGGGTTTTAGACGGCGAGCGGGGTCCTAATTCCGGCTTTCTTCGCCGGAGTTGAGGTACCCTATAAAGTCCTTTTCTTTCGAGAACATCTTCCTGAAGCCGACGATGCCTTCGACTATCGAACCGGCTATCTCCTCCCGGACTTTCTTCGAATCGAGTCTTTTTTCGCCCTTCGGGTTCGTAATGAATCCGACCTCGACGAGTACGGCGGGCATGTCGGCTGATATAAGTACGGCGAAGGGCGCCTGCTTTACGCCCCTGTCCTCGCCTTTCGCGGTCTTAAGGAGGCTCGTCTGGATGGCTTCCGCGAGTATCGAGCTTTCATGGTTTGAGGCCGTGCTTTCGAGGTCCCTTATGATGTCTTTAAGGTCCTCGGCCTCGGCCGGGGTGACGCCCCCATGGGAGTCGGAGCTGTTTTCAAGCTCGGCGACCCTCCGGGCGTCTTCGTCGGTCGCGTCTATTGAGGCGAAGAAAGTCTCGAACCCGTCCACGCCCTTTTTCGGCGCCGCGTTAGTATGGATGCTTATGAAGAGGTCGGCCTTGTTCCTGTTTGCGAAGGCGGTCCTGTCGCGTAGCGCCACGAACGTATCGTCTTCCCTAGTAAGGAGCACCTTGCAGCCGCACCTCTCCTTTATCATTTCAGCAAGCGTCTTCGCGATGGCCAGCGTAACGGTCTTCTCCTCCAGCCCGCCCGGGCCCACGGCGCCGCTATCGTGGCCGCCGTGCCCGGGGTCTATCACTATGACGTCCCGGTTTTCGCCGGCCCGGTCCTTTGGATCGACGAAAAACCCGAACGCCGGGGCCGCAAGGGCGAGCATTGACGCCGCCAGTATGAGTCGTTTGATGCCGGACATAACCGTTATTTTAGTTTCACTCGTCTTTTATGTCAATACCGGAAGCGAAAGAGGCAACTTCCCTTCTCGATGAATTAGCTGGAATGGCCGGGCGGTTTAAGTTAGAATCAGCCGGGGTACGATAAGAATACCGCCCCCGCGAAAGGAGGGGTCAGGCCCAAATGCTTTTCTATGCGATGCACATAATACATCTCCTTACGGTCATTCTGTGGATAGGAGGGCTTGCCTTCGTTACCTCGATAGTGCTGCCCATGGCCATAAAGACGCCCGACGCGCTGCAGAAGGTCCTTCTCTTTCAGAGGGTCGAGCACAGGTTCGCGAAGGTCGCGAGGACCTATAACGTCATAACCGGGGCAACGGGCTTTGTGATGATATTCCTCGCGGGCTGGCACAGGACGCTCTTTACCAGGGCCGGGATACCGCTTACGGTAATGACGATGATATGGGTCTTCTGGTTTGTGATGCTCTGGGGCCTTGAGCCCTTCGTCATAAAAAAGATGCTTACGAATATGCTCAAGGACCCGAAGATGGATATCGACGGTATATTTAAGAGGCTGAACACGATGCACTGGTTCATGGTCTTTATTTCGCTCGTCGCGGCGACGGCCGGGGTCTTTGTCGCCCATATCCCGATCGTATTCTGAGGGTCCCGGGTGTGGCGGCCTCGGTTTCGAGCAGGGTCTTTTTTATTTTGACCCCTCCCGTGTAACCCCCCATCTCCCCATTTCCCTTTATGACCCTGTGGCACGGGATTATTATGGGGACAGGGTTTTTTCCGCAGGCGTTGCCCACGGCGCGGGTGGCCTCAGGTCTTTTCAAGCGCGCGGCGACCTCCCTGTAGCTCATGGTCCTGCCACGGGGTATTCTTTTAAGCGCCTTCCATACCGAGATTTCGAACGGCGTGCCGCAAAGGTCAAGGGGGATGTTGAAATTAGAGGGCTTGCCGCGTAAGTAGCCGTCGAGCTCATTAAAGAACCGTAGAAAACGCCTTTGGTCTTCAATGAGATTGGTTCCGGGCCGCTTTTCTTTAAGCCTTTTGAGGAACGCTTCCTTCGTGGAATCTATCGAGACGTCCGTCAGGCCCCTTGTGGTCGCGGCCGCGAAGACCCGCCCTAGCTTGGTATCGTGACTTGCGTAACAGATTGACTCAACCGGTCTTTTCGTCATTTTTCGCCTCCTATGGAAGCCCTGATTAATTACTATATTTTGCAGTCATTGCGAGGAGCGTAGCGACGAAGCAATCTCTAAGCTGTGATTTATCTAAAAAACAGATTGCTTCCCCTTCGCTCTGGGCTTCGGCTCACTCTCTCGCAACGATAGATCACCGAATTAATCAGAGGTTCCCTATTTTATTACGCAGCGTTTCTACTATCGATTTTTGCGTAATATGGCCGTCAAGTAAAGCGCAGGTTCAATAGCGAAGGTGCAACCACCGGGACAAAGCCTTTCAACGCATGGCCGCTTAGGATAGCATTTCCCTTTCCGCTGAGCCTTGCCGGATGCTTCCACTTTTACAGTACCGAAAGACTCCGCGAGTCTCCCGGCTACCCGGCGCCCCGGGAATATTATTTCGGAGAGCGCAGGCTCCAGAAAGGCCCGAAGACAGAATCAACGAGGCCCTTCTACACCAAATACAGCCCTTCTTATTGTCTTGACAAATGGGTCAGGCTTAGAGTAATTATTTTACGCCAGATTGTGCGAACATCCATTTGGCGAATCGATATTTCAATAAACTCAACAGGGAGAAAAGGCATGGGAAAAAGGAAATTGATGCAATGCTTCGCGCTTCTTTCAGCGGTTTTGATCTTTACCGGGTGCAGCGGAGGAGGTTCATCCGTATCGACGACCGGAGGATCTTCCGCCGGGGTTAGCGGCATTGCGGCAACGGGGGACCCTATCGCTAACGCTACCGTTACCCTTGTGGACAGCACAGGGACGAAGGCGACCGGCACTACCGGCACGGACGGTTCATTCAATGTGCCGGGCACAGCCGGGCTTACGCCGCCGTTCATGCTTAAGATCGCTATACCCGCGGGCAGCACTTATTATAGTGTAAGCGCGGATGCGAATAAAGTGTCAACCGTCAACATAACGCCGCTTACCGATATGATCGTTCGTACCTGGTATAACGTCCAGGGCAGCTCCGCCGATACGGCCTTCGGTAATCCTGCC
This sequence comes from bacterium, assembly GCA_027310325.1. GTDB lineage: Bacteria > Desulfobacterota > GWC2-55-46 > GWC2-55-46 > GWC2-55-46 > JAKAIQ01. The sequence continues at coordinate 5,969 of DAIDBB010000113.1, forward strand.
TTAAATCCACCTCCTACACCTACAGAGGTCAAGGTCATAGCGACCGTCGTTGGTAATCTCATGCAGTCCGCGCTTCAGGCGGCCGGCGTGGATACAGCGAGCTTTAATCCGATATCCACTCCGTTTAAAGCCGACGGCACCGGGGTCGATAGTGTAATACATAATACCACTGTGGCGATCAATTCAACCACCGGCGAAATCACTGTGGCCGTCAATACAACAGGGGGCACACAAAACTCGACGATCACACCGAGCGGCGGTTCGGTAAATACCAGCACTACCGTCACGACAACCGGCGGGGACACAAGCAGCGCCATTACTTCGGATACCGTCGTACCAACAAATTCATCCCAGTCCGGCGCGTTGGATTTGATAAACTCCAGAATAACCGACTTTATAAATACTATCAACCAGAAAGGCACGAACCTGTCAGTAACGGATATCGCTCCATATTTTGACCCTAATTTCATGGATAACGGCATGAACGCCGCCCAGCGTGAAGCTGAAATGGTCCAGAATCTGAGGGGCTTAACGCTTTCCTTCACGGGCCTTCAGCTTTTGGCCATGGACGCTTCAGTCACTTCAGCCGAGGTCGCTTTTAACGTTTCAATGACCAGGAACGGCATAACCGCAACCAATCAGGTGCATGCGTATTTTAAGCTGATAAGCGGTTCGTGGTTTCTATCGGGAAATGGCAATATAGCAAACGCCTATGTAACGCTCTGGGGATGGGACCGTACGCTTAGCGGAGGAAGCTGCAGCGGAGCAAGCTGCTATTCGAATACAATAAGATTTGAAGTCGACGACCCTGAATCCACGCCGCAGGTAACATCGGTTACGGTATCGGGCCCGGGATTGACGGGGGCCGTCAATGTTCCGGTTATTTGCGATAGTACAGGTATACTCAGCGGCACGAACTGCGGCTCATCATATGGAAACGGCACACGGAGGGCTTTCCAGATCCCTGACCAGGCGTATCCGTGGTGGCCGGCTATAGGTTCGCAATACACCTTTACGCTTACAACAGCTTCAGGATCGCGCACGATTACAGCCACAGTAAATTCCGCTCATGGGTTTGATTCATTAATGAGCCCAATCCTTGCGGACTATCCGGCGGTATCGGTCCCCGGCAACCCGACTTTTGCCTCCGTTTTGGGCGGAACAACGATAAAAGGATCGGTTTATGTTCCTATATGGGGCGCCGGGACAAGTGATGGCCCTCATTATAATTACGAGGGGCCGAACGGCCAGGCCAATGGAGTATCCAACCAGGTCACTTTCGGCACATGGGACGCTGGATTTCCAATCCCCGGGCAGATGAACAATTTTACCATCGTAATACCGGCGGCTACCGTAATTAGCGGCCCGTCAACCTGCTCTACAGGAAGCGGCACCTGTTACAATATAACGTACCAGGGGCAAACCGCTGAAGTCCAGGCCGAGGGATGGATTGGCGCGGATGCCTGTGATTTCAGCAAGCAATCCGGCGGCGAAAGCTGCACCAATAGCGGTATTCAGATACAGTAAGGGAGATGGATTTGCAAACCTTTAATACGCTCTAAAAGGTCGTATTTGCAGTCTCGTAAGGCGGGCAATGCCCACCTTTTGGTGGGCTGGGCCCGCCTTGCAAGACCACGCCAAATACAGCCCGTTTATTGTCAAGACAATGGGGACAGGCTTAATCTAATTGTATAAAAATCGGCATTGCGGTAATAACTTTAGGCTTTCTTCTCAGTTGATAGGAAGTTTTCTCAGGATTAAAAAGCCGATAAATTTAGATTACACACGGACCTACCGATGTTTACGTCGTCACAAACACAAACTGAATTACAAGCTTTCTTATCCACTTTTACGCCCCGCGTTAAGAATCCCAAGACTGATATACCTAATATCGCTAAAAATCCAGCCGGGTAGGGTGCGCTGTGCGGACCGTTAAATAATTTTCAAGGGTCGCGTAACCTGATATGTCTGATTACTGAAGGGCCCGGGATGGAAGGACTTATTTTTTCACCGTGGTGACACACATGCGGCGGCATTCCCTACCCAATCCCCACCATCCGCGGCTTCCTTAAAACTTCTTTCAAGAATTCCCCGGTATAAGACCCCTTGGACATGCTCACCTCTTCGGGGGTGCCGACTGCTATGACCCGTCCGCCTTCGTCGCCGCCTTCGGGGCCGAGGTCGATTATGTGGTCGGCGAACTTAATGACATCAAGGTTATGCTCGATAATTACTATCGTGTTGCCAGCATCCCGGAGCCTCTTTAAAACTTCAAGGAGCTTCTGGATATCCGCGAAGTGTAGCCCCGTCGTCGGCTCGTCGAGTATGTAGATGGTCTTCCCGGTTGCCCTCTTCGATAGCTCCCTGGAAAGCTTTATCCTCTGCGCCTCTCCGCCAGCAAGAGTCGTAGAGGGCTGACCGAGCTTTATGTAGCCGAGCCCGACTTCAAAGAGCGTTTCGAGCTTATCCCTTACCTGAGGGATGTGCTCGAAGAATCCAAGCGCCTCTGTTACCGAAAGCCCCAGGCACTCGGAGATGTTCTTTCCCTTGAAGCGGATTTCAAGAGTGTCCCTGTTATACCGCTCGCCCCTGCAGACGTCGCAAGTCACATATACGTCCGGAAGGAAGTGCATCTCTACCTTTATGAGGCCGTCGCCTTTGCAGGCCTCGCACCTCCCGCCCTTCACGTTAAAGCTGAACCTCCCGGGGCTGTAGCCGCGCATCTTTGCTTCGGGTAGTGTAGAGAATAGCTCCCTAATCGGCGCGAATAGCCCGGTATACGTCGCCGGGTTCGACCTCGGGGTCCTCCCGATGGGCGACTGGTCTATATCAATTACCTTGTCGAAGAACTCAAGGCCAGTTATCGTTGAGACCTCTCCTCCCCGCGCCTTCGAGTCGTAGAGCCTCCTGGCGAGGTTCCTGTAAAGGGTATCGACGACGAGCGTGCTTTTGCCCGAACCCGATACGCCGGTTACGCAGGTAATGAGGCCTACCGGGAACTTCACGGTAACGTCTTTAAGGTTATTCGCCTTTACGCCTTTTAGAGTGAGGAACCTGCCGTCGGGCTTTCTCCTCACCTCCGGCACCGGTAGCTCGAGCGCACCGGAGAGGTATTTCCCTGTAAGCGAACGGTCGCTGGTTGTTATCTCATGGTGAGTGCCCTTCGCGACCACCTCGCCGCCGTGCTCTCCGGCACCGGGGCCCATGTCTATGATGAAGTCGGCCTCCCTCATCGTCTCCTCGTCGTGCTCGACGACGAGTACCGAGTTGCCCATGTCGCGGAGCCTTTTAAGCGCGGTAAGGAGCCTCCTGTTGTCCCGCTGATGCAGCCCGATCGACGGCTCGTCAAGTATGTAGAGGACGCCGACGAGGCTCGAGCCGATTTGCGTAGCGAGCCTTATCCTCTGCCCCTCGCCCCCGGATAGCGTCCTGGCGGCGCGGTCAAGCGAAATATAATCGAGCCCGACGTTAACGAGGAAGTTAAGCCTTTCTCCGACCTCTTTTAAGACCCTCCTCGCGATCGTCTGCTCGGATTCGGTAAGCTTAAGTTTCTTGAAGAAGGCGAGAGCCTCCTTTATCGACATCCTCGTTACGTCCCATATGGACTTGTCGTTTACCTTTATGAAAAGCGCCTCTTTCTTCAGCCTAGACCCGTTGCAGGCAGGGCAGGGGAGCGAGTTCATGTACTCGACAAGGGAGTCCCTCACGTCCTCGGAGTCCGTCTCCCTGTAGCGCCTCTCAAGGTTATTCAAGACCCCCTCGAAGGGCTCGGTATACGTGTACCTGCTCTTTTCGCTTTCGTAGAGGAACTCTATCTCCTCTTTCCCGGAGCCGTGAAGGAGTATCTGCCGGACCTTCTCGGGGAGCTTCTTGAAGGGCGTATGGACGTTGAATTTATAGTGCTTGGCTAATCCTTCCAATATCTGAAGGTACCAGTAGTTTGCCTTTTTGCCGCTCGCCGCGCTCCAGGGAGCGATGGCCCCCTCGGCGACCGAGAGGCTATCGTCGGGGACGACGAGTCCGGCGTCGAAGTAGAACTTTTCACCCAGCCCCTTGCACTCCTCGCAAGCGCCATAGGGGCTGTTAAAAGAAAACGTCGTGGGGGTTATCTCGGGGTAACTTATGCCGCATACGGCGCATGAGAGCCTTTCGTTAAAGAGCATATCCTTGCCGCCAGCGACCGCTACCTTCACGAGCCCGCCGGAAAGTCTCGCGGAGACCTCGAGCGAGTCGGATAACCTCGCGAGTATGCCTTCCTTCATGACGATGCGGTCAACGACGACGTCGACGTCGTGCTTTTTCCTCTTATCGAGACTTACGACCCCTTCGAGGTCCTTCATCTCGCCGTCAATCTTTACCTTTGTGTAGCCTTCCCTTCGGAGCGCCTCCAATTCCTTTTTGTACTCGCCCTTCCTGCCGCGAACGATGGGCGAGAGGAGCGTTATCTTCGAGCCCTGGGGGAGCTCGAGGATCCTGTCGGCCATCTGCTGAATGGTCTGAGAGGTTATCGGGCGGCCGCAGCTGTAACAATGGGGCCTGCCGATGCGGGCGAAAAGGAGCCGGAGGTAGTCGTATACCTCGGTTACGGTGCCCACGGTTGAGCGCGGGTTTTTCGAGGTCGTCTTCTGCTCGATAGAGATGGCGGGGGAGAGCCCCTCTATCGATTCAACGTCGGGCTTGTCCATCTGTTCGAGGAACTGTCTCGCGTAGGCCGAGAGGCTTTCGACGTACCTTCTCTGCCCCTCGGCGTAAAGCGTATCGAAGGCAAGCGAGGATTTGCCTGACCCCGATACCCCGGTTATGACGACGAGCCTGTCCCTCGGTATCTCAAGGTCGATCGATTTTAAGTTATGCTCTCTGGCGCCCCTGATGACTATCTTATCCATATTCTTAGTACGAACGTAATAAATGTCTTTATACTTCGTTGTACTCCTCAGAAAATCCTCGACGTACCGCAAAGAGTACGCCTGCGGCGGGCAAAGGTTTAGCCGGCCCCTGTCGCTGCACTAGACTGTGCAGTTAGACGATACATTTTAACTCTGCCCACCGCACGGTGCGCCTCCGGTTTTCCTCGTCGTCCGCCTCGTCTAAAACCATTTCTTACGTTCGATTATGCGTAGTTTAATTAAATGTTCCTCGGAAAATCCTCAACGTCTCTATCGCTCAAATCCCCCTTTTCAAAGTGGGAGACTTTTCCTCCCTTTCTTAAAAGGGGGAAGGGGGCGGGGGATTATAACGAGCCGATTAACGGCGCTTTCTCCCCTTAACCATCTGAGCGGCCATCAGAATGGCCGAAACCAGGCTTTCGTGGCTCGCTATCCCTTTCCAGGCTATATCGTAAGCGGTGCCGTGGTCGACCGACGTCCTTATTATAGGGAGCCCCAGGGTCGCATTGATGCCGTCCTCGAAATGTAGGAGCTTTAAAGGCCCGAGGCCCTGGTCGTGGTACATACAGACGACGCAGTTGAACTCCTTTTTCCGGACGGCCCTGTAAAATACCGTATCCGGCGCAAGCGGCCCGACGGCGTTTATCCCGAGCTTTTTAGCCTTTTGGACGGCCGGAGCTATGATACTTTCTTCCTCGTCCCCGAACATCCCCGCCTCCCCCGCGTGGGGGTTCAGGCCCGCGACGGCTATCCGGGGCCTCTTGAACCCGAAGCCCCTGAAAGAGGAGTCGGTTATCTTAATGGTCTTTAGGACGCTCTCCATCGTGACAAGCCCGGGGACCTTCTTTAGAGGCTCGTGTATCGTAACGAGTATCACTTTAAGGTCGGCTCCGCCGAGCATCATGCGGAAGTCTCCGGTCTTTGTAAGGTGCGCGATAAATTCCGTGTGCCCCGGAAACTTGAACCCGGCCAGTTTCGCGGCCTCCTTGCTTATGGGCCCTGTTACGATGGCGTCAGCAGCGCCGTCGAGCGCCATGCCGACGGCGTCCTTGACATATTTTATCATGGCCGCGGACGATTCCTTGATCGGGCGGCCCGGCCTTAACCGCCTTATATCGAGGTTCGAGAGGTTTTTAACGTCCTTGTCAGAAGGGGCCTGCAATTTGAGCCTCCCGGCGAGGAACCGGAGAAGCCCCGCGTCCCCGATGACAATAG
>DAIDBB010000474.1 GCA_027310325.1 bacterium
ATACCACTTTTTCAAGCTTTTTATGCAGTTTGACATTTTTGAACCCTCTTTATGTTTTATTTATGATATGGCTACGGCGGATACCATCGCTATCACGACGGCCAGATGAACGAATATTTCTACAAGCTCTGATCTCGACTTCTTCTCCATTTTACGCCCCCTTTCTTCCTGTTGTTTTCTTCGCTTCCCTCATCTTACACGCCCATTATACAAAGCCGGTCATTAAAGCACGGTTAAAAAAACATTGCGGCTGGCCTTTGTCAACTTGATATTGGAGATAAACTGTGTTTTCATCTTTGCATGGAGGCGTACATGTCATTCTTGAAAAAAATCAATGTAAGGCTCGGCGCGGCGCTTGCGATAGCGGCGCTTTCCTTAAGCGTATCCTTCGCTCAGGCCGCCGAGAGCGAGTTCCTGAGGCAGTTCAAACAGGCCCGGTCGGAGCACAGGTTCGAGGCCCTCGCCTACCTCGTAAAGCAGAACAGGAAGATAATACCCGGCGAGGTGAGCTCCCTTGTAAAAGAAGCCATGAGCGGAGATAAGACCTACGACGAGAAGATGGAGGTCCTGGGACTCGCCGAGGACATGGCCGCCATGTTCAAGGAGTGGCACGGCGACGGCAAACCTCTCGACGAGGTGGATCAGGTCCTTAACGGGGAAATAGCCAGGGAAAACGAAAGGCTGGCCGAGATAGAGAAGTGGGCCAGGTACGAAAAGCTTACCGGGAACTCCCTTATGAGGACGAACAGGAAGGAGATGGACGCCAGAGGGGTCGCCCCCGTCATATTCCCTCACTGGGTCCACCGCCTCTGGTACGAGTGCAAGGCGTGCCACCCCGGGGTCTTTCCGACACAGAGGGGGCCTGTGACCCACGCCGAGATGGACGCAGGCGGCAAATGCGGGATATGCCACAACGGGTCTGTCGCCTTCAGCGCGAAAGGCGAGTGCGAAAGGTGCCATGTAGCAGGCACTCCGGGGGAGGAGCGCCTCATGTCGCCGGCTAAGGCCGACCCCGGAAAGCTCAGGGACGTGGCAACGCGCATCGGCTCCGGCCTTACCGTATCAAAACTCACCCTTGACCGTTTCGGCTCGATCGACTGGAATGAGACCAGGAAGGCAAATGCCTACGCGCCCCTTAAATCCCTCGACAGGAACGCGAAGGAAGACGCAAGGGAGAACATGATACTCTTCGAAATGCCGGTGGCAGGGATGAAAAACGTCGTCTTCAATCACGGGACACATTCGTCCGCGATAACCTGCTCAACGTGCCACCAGGAGCCCTTCAAGGACAAGCTCGGCGCAAACGTGATAACCATGAACGATATGGCCTCGGGAGGCTGGTGCGGCTACTGCCACGGCAAGGTCGCCTTCAGGTTCGCCGAGTGCAACCGCTGCCATGAAAGGGCGCAGGACGAAAAGACCGAAGGGTTTCTCCAGAGGAAGTGAGCCGGAAAGCACTCTTCTATGTAAAACGCGAGATGATGAAAGTGACGGCGACCC
>DAIDBB010000495.1 GCA_027310325.1 bacterium
GCGCGTCGCAGGAGGTCGTCCCGACGCTCCTCGGCTCCGGCAACAGGGTCATAGACTTGAGCGCGGACTACCGCCTTAAAGACCCGGACGTTTACGCGAAATGGTACGGGGAGCACGCCAGCCCCGGTCTCCTTAAAAAAGCGGTCTACGGGCTCCCGGAGCTCCACCGTAAAAAGATCGCGAAGGCCGATCTCCTCGCCAACCCCGGATGCTACCCCACGGGCGCGGTCCTGGCCCTCGCTCCGCTTATCAAAAAGGGGTTTGTGAGAACGGGCTCGATAATAGTAGACTCGAAGAGCGGGGTCTCGGGCGCTGGCAGGGGCGCTAACCTCGACACCTCATTCGTCGAGGTCTCCGGAGGGTTCAAGGCCTATAAGATCGGCTCTCACAGGCACACCCCCGAAATGGACCAGGAACTCGGGGCGCTCTCGAAAGAGGGTGTGTCCGTCACGTTCACCCCTCATCTCATACCGGTGCCGAGGGGGATACTGACTACAGCTTACGCCGACCTTACGGAGGCCGTTACGGCCTCCGAAGTCCACTCGATATACGGCGCTTTTTACGGCCATGAGCCCTTCGTGCGCGTCATGCCCGAGGGGAGGTTTCCCGACATAAGCCAGGTAAGGTGCTCCAACTACTGCGACATAGGCGTCTGGGCAGACAGCTCCCGGCAAAAGGTCATCGTAGTCTCGGCTATCGACAACCTTGTCAAGGGCGCCTCAGGACAGGCCGTCCAGAACATGAACATCATGTCGGGGATGGAAGAGAAGACCGCGCTCGATTATCCGCCCGCCGCCATCTGAACAAATAAAAAGGACCTTGCCTCGGCAAGGTCCTTTTTATCGAAGATTTATCCGGATAATTCTAACAGCTTGCTGAAAAACCCTTTTTGGGGGAAACTTTCTGTAGAAAGGTTTCCCCCAGACCCCTTTCAAAGACTTTTAGTTCCTGACAAAACCCCCATTTTTTTGGGGGTTTTGTCAGGAAGAACTGAAAGTTTTTGGAGAGAGTTTGAGAGAAACTTTTTACAAAAAGGTTCTCTCAAAGAGTTTTTCCGCAGCCTGCTAAAATTTATACCTGAAGAGCTCCACGCTTTCGACGGTCTCGCTGGACCCGGTGCGGATGTCCGTAACGGTGTATGAGTTCACGGTGGGCACGTTAAACGTAAGCCTGTTGTTATGCAGTTCCCCCACCGGCTGAAC
>DAIDBB010000506.1 GCA_027310325.1 bacterium
GCCTGAGGGTCTCGGGGCTCAGGCCCGTGCGGCGAAGCGCCTTTTTTACCTGGTCGATGAGGACCGGCTTGAACTGCCTGCTTGAAAGGTTTATGCTCATCCCGAGCGGGGGGCTCGCCGGGAACTTCTGCTGCCATGAGCGGGCCTGGCGGCAGGCCTCCTGGAGCGCCCATTCGCCGATGGGGATTATGAGCCCGGTCTCTTCGGCCATCGGTATGAACTTCATGGGCGGCACCATTTTGCCCTCCTGGGACTTCCAGCGCAGGAGCGCTTCAAACCCTGCGATCTTTCCGGTATCCATTGACACTATGGGCTGATAATGGAAGAGGAGTTCCTGTCTTCTCAGCGCCCGCCTGAGATCGTTCTCCATCTTGAGGGTCGACACCACGCTGTCATGCATTTCCTCGTTGAATATCACGTAGCAGTTCTTGTTGAGGACCTTGGCCTGGTACATCGCTATGTCGGCGTCGCGGAGCATATGTTCCGGCTCTCTGTACCCCCGCCTGCTGAGCACTATCCCTATGCTCGCGGTCACGAAGACCTCGTGCTCGTCGACCCTGAAGGGCGAATTTATGTCCCGGATTATCCTCTCCGCGGCGCGCACCGCCTCATCGCTCCCGCTTATGGCCTCAAGAAGGATGGCGAACTCGTCCCCGCCGAGCCTGGCGATCGTGTCATACGGGCGCACGCACTTCTTGAGCCTTTCGGCCACGGCCAGAAGAAGCTGGTCGCCGATGACGTGCCCGAGGCTGTCGTTCACGTTCTTGAAACGGTCAAGGTCCAGGAAGAGGACCGCCAGGGCGTAGTCCTTCTGCCTGTCCATGCGGCCGAGCGAGCTTGCGAGGCGTTCCGTAAAGAGGGTCCTGTTCGATAGGCCCGTGAGCGCGTCGTGAACGGCGTCGTGCCTGAGCTTTTCATAGAGCGCCTTCCGTTCCGCGATATCCTCGAGCATTCCTATGACATATAGGGGGTTTCCTTTCATGTCGCGTATGATGGAGGAAGTCACGTTGGCCCAGACGAATTGTCCGTCTTTTCTGATATACCTTTTTTCCAGGCTGTAATGTGATATCTCGCCGTTGACGAGTTTACGCAGGGCCTGGGAGGTCGCGTCGACGTCGTCGGGGTGAGTGATATCGGCCATCGTCAGCGCCGCAAGGTCCGATTCGGCATATCCCAGCATGCGCGAGAGCGTAGCATTTACCTTTATGAACCTCTGCTCCATGCCGACGATCGCCATCCCCAGGGGGCCTTCCTCAAAGATCTTCCTGAACCTCTCCTCGCTTTCGTGGAGCATCTCCTCGGTCCTCTGCTTTTCGAGGGCGTGCCTTAAATGGATGAGGAGCTGGTCGACGGCGTAGGGCTTCTGGAGGTAGGAGAACGCCCCGACGTTCGCGGCCTCAATCGCCGAGTCCATCGTCGCGTGCCCGGTAAGGATTATGGCCTCTGTGGAGGGGGAGATGCTTTTTATCCGGGCCACGACCTCGGTCCCTGTTATGTCCGGGAGCCTCAAGTCGATAAGCGCCACGTTTACGAACTCCTTTTTCGCCGCCTCGGCCCCTTCGGCGCCGGTCCCCGCCATAATTGGTTCGTATCCCTTGGCCATAAGGATATCGAAGAGTATCTTCCTCGCCATCCGGTCGTCATCTATGATAAGTACCCTCGGCCTGCCCTTCATCTCTCGACCTCGTCAGGGGTTTTCCAGCACGGTCTAACCCCTTACCGTACCCGGCATCCTGTTCCTCCGGGGAATCTCCCGTCCAGACAAAAGGCGAAGAACATGTCTTTAAGGGTGTTCAGGGCGTTTTCAATAAAGGATTTATCCCGTTTGAGCCCTTCCCCGGCCCTCTCACATTTCTGGACGCGCCTTTGGACCCCGGAGCCGGGTTTTTCTTTTGGCGGTTTTCCGGTCAACTCTATCCTCCTGGTAGAATCCGGGCCTTAAGCCCTGCAAGCAGGACCGAGTATGGTCTTCGCAGTGAGAAAAAAACGGGTTGATTCAGGATGAGTTTTTCGGGATGTTATTTGCGGACTTCCGGGATGTGCTCAGTTTGAATTATAGCAATATTTCGGAGAATGGCAACGGCAACAATGGGACCCCTCCTTCGGGCCGGTAATTAAAAAAGGGATACGCACATTAGCGTACCCCCATTTTGTCCCGAAAATACGGCTATCTTAAGGCTATCGGACAAATATGCCCGATGGATTGACGAACTGGTTATTTCCGTTGCCGGTGGAGCCGAGCCCGGCCCAGTTCGCCCCGTTCATGTCGTCCACCCGCGTGACGCGGTCGTTATAGGCATCCGTCACGTAGATCTTACCGTCAGGGCCGATGAAGATGCGCGAGGGGCCGCTGAACTGGTTGGCCCCGCTGCCTGAGGAGCCGAGCGTCGTCCAGTTCGTGCCGTTCATGTCGTCTATCCGGACGATCCTGTCGTTGGCGGTATCGGCGATGTATATCTTCCCGGCCGCGTCGACGGCTACGCCTGAAGGGGTGTTGAACTGGTATTGCCCATTACCTGCCGTGCCGAACGTGGTCCAGCCCGTACCGGCCATGTCGTCCATCCGGACGATGCGGTTATTGGCGGCATCGGCCACGTAGATCTTCCCGGATGAGTCCACCGCGACGTCAAGGGGGGTGTTAAACTGGTTAATTCCGCTCCCGAGGGTGCCGAGCTCGGTCCAGCCCGTACCGTCCATGGCGCCATTTATCCGCACGATGCGGTTATTTGCGGTATCGGCCACGTAGATATTCCCTGCCCCGTCCACAAAGACGGCGGAGGGCGTGTTGAACTGGTTGACGCCGCTCCCGGTGCTTCCGAAAAGGGCGGTTCCGATGCTGGTTATGTCGTTCATCCTGACGATCCGGTCGTTGGCGGTATCCGCCACGTAGATCTTAAGGGAAGAGTCGAGGAAGACGCCTGACGGTTTTTTGAGCCTGTAGGCCCCGAAGTCGAAGAGGCTGAGCGTGGTCCAGTTCGCGCCGCCCATGTCATCCATTTGCGCCAGGCGGTCGTTGCCGGCATCGGCAACGAAGATGTGCGGGTTCTTGCCGCTGGTGGTGCCGCCGCCGCACGCCGCTAGGGTTAGCGCAAGCGTTAACATAAAGAACGTTCCAATGACTCTAAAGCTTTTCATTACCGCCCTCCCTTGATGAAGACATGGAATAAACTTATTTTTGATCTTAGGTATCATGCTTTTTTTAAGCCTTATTATCTTATCGGCTTACCATAAACGGCCCGGGGGTTTGTTCCCCTGGAGATGAAAAAAGTTCAGGCCTTTCCTGCTATAATCGTGAAGGAACGACGGGGCGTCAGGTGCGTATCATACATCTTATAATTATCTAATGACTATTTCTATGGAATATTTCAGGCGTATTGCTTACTTTAAGTCCGCGCGCCGGAGGCCTTTAAAAAGCCGATGAAGAGCTTCGACCTCGTGATAATCGGCGGAGGCGTCGCCGGGCTCGTCGCCGCAAGCGGTGCCGCCCGGCTAGGCGCGCGCGTCGCGCTCGTAGAGCGCGTCTCTCTAGGGGGGGACTGCCTGAGGAGCGGTTGCGTTCCGACAAAGCGCCTTGTGCGCTCGGCAAGGCTCGCGCACCTTACGCGCAGGGCCGGAGAGTTCGGCCTTGAAATAGTCGGGATGCGCGTTAACTTCGGTAGCGTCATGCGCGGCATGCGGGAGGTGCGGGCCGAGGTCGGAAAAAACGACGACCCGGAGCGCTTCCGGAAGATGGGGGTTGAGGTCATTATCGGGTCGGGAATGTTCATCGACCCGCATACGTTCGAGGTAAATGGGGAGGGGCTGAGGGGCCGGAGGTTCATCATAGCGACCGGCTCAAGACCCGTGATACTGCCCATCCCCGGGCTTAAGGAGTCCGGGGCGCTCACGAACGAGACCGCGCTCGAGCTCGAGACGCTGCCCGGGACGATCGCGATACTCGGGGCAGGCCCCATTGGCATGGAGTTCGCCCAGGTCTTCAGCCGCCTCGGCTCGAAGGTCACCGTAATAGAGAGGGCCGGCCGGATATTGCCGCGCGAGGACTCTGAATTGACAGATGCGCTATACAGGATTCTTTCGGACGAGGGGGTAACCATGGACGCAGGTACCGAGATAAGAGAAGTCAGCCGGGTGGGAAATCTAAAGCGGCTTAGCGGCAGCCGTGGTACGGAGGATAAGTCCTACGAGGCCGATGAAGTGATGGTCGCTATAGGAAGGGCGCCCAACGTCGAGGGCCTCGGCCTTGAAGCAGCCGGGGTCGAGTACGATAAAAAGGGCATAAGGACTGACGATACCCTAAGGACGACGCAAAGGCACATCTACGCCTGCGGCGACGCCGTGGGGCCGTACGCCTTCACGCATGTCGCCGAGTATCACGCCTCCATCGCTCTCGGCAACGCCCTTTTCCCCTTCATGAAAAGGAAGGTCGATTACCGCGTCGTGCCGTGGGCCACGTTTACCGACCCCGAGTTCGCAAGGGTCGGGCTTACCGAGGAGGAGGCGAAAGAAAAGTACCCGAAGGCGCGCGTCTACCGGTTTTATTTCAAGGACGTCGACAGGGCCGTCATCGAGGGCGAAGGGCGGGGGATGATCAAGCTCGTTTGCAGCGGCTCGCGCATACTCGGCGCGCACATCCTCGGCCCGCACGCCGGGGAGCTAATCCACGAATACGCGCTCGCCATGCGGGAGAACATCCCCGTAACGGGGATATCGCGCGCCATGCACGTCTATCCGACCGAGTCCCTGTCCGTAAAAAGGGCCGCGGACGAGTATTACAGGGAGAGGCTCTTTACCGGATGGTTCCCGAAGTTCGCCGGGTGGCTTATACGCCGGGGGGGCTGGAAGGCATAAAACCGGATGAACCGTAACGCATTTAAATTCATACTCCTTGTCGTCTTCATCGTCTCGGCCTTCCTGTTGGCCCGGCGCTACGGGCTCCACCTCGACCCCGAGAGGCTTCGGGCCTGGATAAACGGGTTCGGGGCCTGGGGGCCCATCGTCTACATGCTCATCTACGCCATTGCACCGAGCCTTATGGTGCCGGCGCTTCCGCTGACGGTTGCCGGAGGGATACTCTTCGGCCCGCTCTGGGGCTCGGTGTATGTCATTGTCGGCGCAACTATCGGCGCGTCCCTTGCCTTCCTTATAGCGAGATACATGGGCAGGAGCTGGGTCGAGGGTCTCCTCGGGGGCGGAAGGCTTAAGGAGCTTGACGCGAAGGTGAGGGCGCAGGGCTGGAAGATAGTCGCCGTAACGAGGCTAATCCCGCTATTCCCCTTCATCTTCCTCAACTACGCCTTCGGGCTTACGGACATCAGGTTCAGCCACTATGTGATTGCGACGTTCTTATTCATGATCCCGGGCGCCGTGGCCTATGTCGTCTTTTCAAGCTCGCTGCTCGACGTCTTGAAGGGCAGGGTCTCTGGCGGGTTCATAATAGGCATAGTCCTCGTTATCATCATCTCGCTTCTCCCGGTCATCTATAAGAGGTATAGGAAGGGCGGCGCTTGAGGTTTGCCGCGTAAGGAAAAAAGGGGGCCTGCGGCCCCCTTTTTCATTCCACGACTATCAGGCTTTTACATCCGGCTATTCGTTGAGTTATAAACAAATTAACTGTTAACAACTAAATCGCCCGCAGTCAGGGTTTTTCACGCCTGCGGCGGGCAAAGGTTTCGCCGACCGTCGGCATCAAACTGCCCCAAACCCGCGCGGATGATATCGCCTTTGCGCGCTAATAAGGGAAATGGCACGCCGCGCTATGCCCCCGGGAGACCTCCTTCAAGGCGGGCTCCGACGCGCATTCCCTGGGCCTTCCCATGGAAAAGTATGCCGGACATTTCGGCGCGAACCTGCAGCCCGGCCCCGGACGTACATCCGTCCCGCCGGGGACCCGCCTCCCCTCCCCCTTGTTGACGAGCGAGGACCAGAGGACCCTTGTATAGGGATGCCTCGGCGAGCGAGCGATGCTCGACGATAGCCCCATTTCAACGATCCTCCCCAGGTACATGACCGCGACCTTGTGGCTTACAAGCTCGACTATCGGAAGGTCGTGAGAGATGAAGAGGTACGAAAGCCCGTGCGCTCTCTGGAGGTCCAGAAGGAGGTTGACTATCTGCGCCTGTATGGAAACATCGAGCGCGCTTGTAGGCTCGTCCGCTACTATGAACCGCGCCCCCACCGCAAGGGTGCGCGCTATGCCGATCCTCCTTTTCTCGCCGCCCGATAGCTCGTGCGGGTAGCGCGCGAGCTTACTCTTCCTTATCGACACCTGATCGAGGAGCTCCGTGACCCTTCGCACGGCCTCCGCGTCCGTCAGCCTATGGTTGACGTTTACCGCCTCCTTCAAAGCCGCGCCCACCTGCATGTTGGGGTTAAGCGCCGCGTCGAGGTCCTGGAATATCATCTGCATCTTTTTCCGGTAAGGCGCGAACTTCCTGCCCCTGAGCCCGGATATCTCGCTGCCCTCGAAGACGATCGAGCCCGAATCTATGTCCGTAAGCCCGATTATCGACTTTCCGACGGTCGTTTTCCCGCACCCAGACTCGCCGACAAGCCCGACGGTCTCGTTCTCCTTTACGTAAAAAGAGACCCCGTCGATCGCCGCGACATATCGCTCGGAGCCGAGAAGCCCGGAGAGCGGCCCGCCGGCCTGGCGAAAGCGCTTTTTTATGTCTTTTACGTCGAGTATCGTAGAGCTCAATTTAGTTCCTCCGGAAGGCCTGGAACACTCTATTGATGGTAGAGCCAGCACCTGACCATGTGCCCCGTGCCCGCGTCCTTTAGCGGAGGTTCTTTCGTCTCGCACTCTTTTCTTATATCTTCCCTCACCATCGAGCACCTCCGGTAAAAGCGGCACCCCGCCGACGTATTTGCGCCGTCAAGCGAGTCCCCCCTTATCGCCTTGAGCCTTTTCTCCCTTATCCGCGCCTCGTTGGGGACGGACTCGAGCAGCGCCGCCGTGTAAGGGTGTTTTTCCGGGGCCTCCCGCGAGAGGACCGCGGTCGTCCCGCCGTATTCCATAAGGGCCCCGCGGTACATGACGGCAACGCTATCGGAAAGCCGCGATATGACGCTTATGTCGTGGCTTATTAGCATCGTCGTGGTCTTAAGGCGCTCCTTGAGCTCGGCCATAAGGTCCACTATCGCCGCCTGTATGGTCGCGTCAAGGCCCGTTGTCGGCTCGTCCGCTATGAGCATGGTCGGCGCGGCGGCCAGCGCCATGGCTATCATCGCCCTCTGGCACATGCCTCCGGATAGCCCGTACGGGTAGTTGTCGTACCTCTCTCTGGGCGAATCTATCCGTACCTGCTCGAGAAGATCGAGCGCCAGTTCCTTGGCCTCCTTCCTGCTTTTTTTCCTGCCCGAAAGGAGCGCCGCCTCGGTTATCTGCGAGCCCACGGTCGAGAACGGGTTAAACGAGTTCCTCGGGTCCTGGAACATCATGGATATTTCGCTCCCCCGGACGCCGCGCATGATTTCATCCATCCGCCTCCGCCATCCCCTGTCGTCGGCCTCGACCTCTACTACCCTTCCTCCCTCTTCTCTTACCCTTACGTAATCCTCGATGCCTTCGAGGAAATCGATCTTTCCGCCCCTTGAGAGGAACTCGACTTTACCCGATATGACGCCGGGTTTTCCGGTAACGAGCCCCATGACCGATACGGCCGTCATGGACTTTCCGCTC
>DAIDBB010000511.1 GCA_027310325.1 bacterium
CCCTAGGGCGGAGAGCTCGGCGCCCCTGTCCACGTAGCTCAAGGCGACCCTTCCCGCGTATATGTCTATCACGCGCGACCAGAGCGCAAGCGAGTCCTTCCATACGGGGACCTGCCTTATGGTGAGCGCGGAGAGCGCAAGCGTTATCGCGACAAGTATAATCACGGCGGCCCGCCTGGACCTGTCGAAAACCAGGGCCGCCCCGGCGGAGAGAGGGACCGTTACGCCGAGGAGCGGCAGGTACGTGTACCTGTCGGCCGCCGCCTGCCCTCCGACCTGCACGAGGCCCACAACGGGCAGGAGCGTGACGAGATAGTAGAGGAACGCGGCCGGGACGGCCCTGGCCCTTCTGGCCGCTGCGACGGACAGGACCGCGAGTCCGGCAAGCGCGAATATCGAGATTACGAACGCGCCGTCAAAGGGCCGGACGGGCATCGGGTAGAAGGGCGCAAGGCCGGCCGGCAGTACCGTCTTGTAGAGGTAGAACGCGTACGCCCTTACCGCTATCGCCGCCCGGACCCCGAAGGGGACCGCCTTCAAGGGCGCAATCGCCTTTGTCTGCGCCCAGAGCGTAACGATGGCCGAGGCGGCGGAAAGGACAAAGAACGGGACCTTCTCCATGAACAACTTTTTCATGGGGCCGGCATTGAAGCGGCCCAGGGGATAGAAGTCGAGTATGAGGAGCACGACGGGCAGCGTAACGGCCATGGGTTTGCTCATTATGGCGAGAGCGAAAAAAACGAACGAGAGCGCGTAGGAGGCGGCCCAGCCGTTCTTTCTCCTCCCGTACGTCATGTATTGGATCAGGGCCAGCAGGTAGAAAAACCCGTAGAGCACGTCCTTCCTCTCGGCCACCCACGCGACCGACTCGACCCTCAGCGGATGGACCCCGAAGACGAGGGCCGAGAAGATAGAGGCGTAGATGAGCGCCGGGCCGCTCAATTTCCCGGCCTTATCCGCGTCGGTCAGGAGCTTCAGCGTAAGGACCGCGACAAGATAGGCGTTGATGGCGTGTATGACGATGTTCGTAAGGTGGTAGCCGAAGGGGTCGAGGCCCCAAAATCCAAAGTCGACGGCGTAGGAGAGCATGGTAAGCGGGTGCCAGTTCGATAGCACGACATGCGTAAAGGCGGGCCCTGGCGCGAGCGTCCGGACAAAGGGGTTTTCGACGACGTAGCCGGGGTCGTCCCAGCTTACGAAGCCGTTCCCGAGCGCGCCGAGGAACACCGCCCCAGACGCGGCGGCGGCAATGACGGCGAATATATGGAAAGTCGCCTTATTTACTCTCTCGAAGGGCATCTCGTACGTTTATTATAAGACGGATCGGGGCGCTTCTCAAAGGAAATTAACGCCTCGTTAAGGTCCCCCTCTTTCCTAAAGAGGGGACAGGGGAGATTATTATTTGTCTCTAAATAAATCCCATGGGGCAGGGGTGAACAGCGCATAAGGCTGAGCGGGCGAGCGCAGCCGAGGGAGAAAGCCGCGAGCAGTAATTTGCGAGCGGCCTAAGCGGCGGAGCGAGCGGGGAAGAGGCGGTAAGCGATGAGAACCCCCTGCCCCGAAGCGCGCGGAAGCGCGCAAAAGGCCCTTAGCATGGCGCTGGAATCAGGTCTTTATGCGGGTTCAGGTTTGCAACCTGAACCCGTAGTTCGTATATATGGGAAAAACGGCAACTTTAATGAGGCTTATTCGCCAGCACGAAGTATATGGTTCAGGGTACAACCCTGAACCCACGATAAGCCCTCACCTGCAATGGGAGAGGGGGGGGGATGCCCGGCTTGCGGGCCGCCGTTATGGTGATAGACTTCTTATAAGCCCCTCCCCTCGACCTGGGAGGGGAGGCCGGGTGAATAACGGAGGGGATGTATGGCTCTATTTGCGGCGGTCCTCGGGGTCGTCATGATAGCGGTGATCCTCTGGGAGGTATTCGAGACTATAATACTGCCGCGCCGGGTCACAAGGCGGTTCCGTTTCAGCCGCTTCCTCTTCCGCGTCGGCTGGGTCCTCTGGAAAGCGGCGGTTGCGGAACTCGTTCCGAGGAGGAACCGGGAGACGTGGCTCAGCTTCTACGGCCCCCTTTCTCTCATATTTCTCCTTTCCGTCTGGGCCGGCGGGCTCATCTTCGGCTTTGCCCTCCTCCACAGCGCGGCGGGCCTGACGGTCCGCGGGGCCGTCCGCGCCGGTTTCCTCACCGACGTCTATTTCAGCGGCACCACGTTCTTTACCCTGGGGCTTGGCGACATAGTCCCTGGTCCGGGATCGGGGCGGTTCCTCTCCATGGCCGAGTCCGGGATGGGCTTCGGCTTTCTGGCGCTCGTCATAAGCTACCTTCCCGCCCTGAACCAGTCTTTCGCGAGGAGGGAGGTCTCGATATCGCTCCTGGACGCCCGCGCTGGCTCGCCCCCGTCGGCCTCCGAGATGCTCAAGAGGCACAGCGGAGAGGAGGGCATGGTGGCGCTCCGCGAGATGCTCAAGGAGTGGGAGCGCTGGTCGGCGGAGTTGCTCGAAGGCCATCTCTCGTACCCGGTGCTCGCCTACTTCAGGTCCCAGCACGACAACCAGTCGTGGCTGGGCGCGCTTACGGCGGTCCTCGACGCCTGCGCGCTCATAACGGCGGGGCTCGAGGGGTGCGGGTGCGAGGGCCAGGCCGGGCGGACCTTTGCCATGGCCCGCCACGCCGTCGTCGACCTCTGCCTGGTGTTCCGGAGGACACCCGAGGATATGCAGCCCGACAGGCTCCCCCCGGAGAAGTTGTCCGAGCTAAGGACGGCGCTTGCCGTGGCCGGCCTTACGCCGGGCGACTGGGAGGCCGCCGTACGGAAACTCGAGGGGCTCCGGCGCATGTACGAGCCCTACGTCAAGGCGCTGGCCGGCCACTTCCATATAAGCATCCCTCCCTGGGTCCCGGACGGAAGCATGCCGGACAACTGGCAGGTAAGCGCGTGGGGCGGCGGAAAAGAAAGGCCCTGGCGCGAGCATTTTTAGGGCCCGGCCCGGTTTGCCTCCCATGGACGCTTTTTTCCCCATTGGCCGCCGTTAGAAAAAATACACCTCCGGTGATGTATGTCACATTATTTTTACGGACACGGGAGCACAATGGGGCTGTCGATGGCTTAAAGACCGAAGGATAAAGCCGGAGCGCCTATTATGAAAAAGATGAAGGAATTTATATTTGGATTTCTGGCCGGAATACTCGTCATCATGGCCTTTATGTACGGCCCCAGGTACATGATGGCC
>DAIDBB010000535.1 GCA_027310325.1 bacterium
ACTGAGGAGAGGGGAGCCGATGAGGAGGCTTGTAAGGGAAACGGCCATCGCCCCGGATGACCTAATACTTCCGCTCTTCGTAACCCCGGGCAAGGGCGTCAAAAAGCCGATAAAGTCGATGCCAGGCCATTTTCAGTTGTCGGTGGATAACATAAGGAAAGAGGCGAAAGAAGCCGGAGACCTGGGCATATCCTCCGTCATACTCTTTGGCATCCCGGAGTACAAGGACCCGGAGGGGAGCTCCGCTTACGATCCCAAGGGCCCCGTACAGGCTGCCATAGCCGAGATTAAGGCAAAGGTCCCGGGGTTAATAGTCATTACCGACGTATGCGCTTGCGAATATACTTCCCACGGCCATTGTGGTATCATAAAGAATAACGACGTGGATAACGACGCCACGCTCGAGCTTTTAAGCAGGGAGGCGCTCTCGCACGCCGAGGCCGGGGCGGATATAGTCGCGCCCTCGGACATGATGGACGGCAGGGTTTCCGCCATAAGGTCTACCCTCGACGATAACGGCTTCACCCAGGTCCCGATAATGAGCTACGCCGCCAAGTACGCGTCGGCCTTTTACGGGCCCTTCAGGGAAGCCGCCGAATCCACCCCCCAGTTCGGCGACAGGAGAACCTACCAGATGGACCCCGCGAACAGCGACGAGGCCATAAGGGAAGTGATGCTCGACGTAACGGAAGGGGCCGACATAGTGATGGTAAAGCCGGCGCTCCCGTACCTTGACATCATCCGGAGGATAAAGAGCGAGTTCAATTACCCGGTAGCGGCCTATAACGTGAGCGGCGAGTTCTCGATGATAAAGGCGGCGGCTGAAAAAGGGTGGCTTGACGGGGAGAGGGCGATGATGGAGTCGCTCGTATCCATAAAACGCGCTGGAGCGGACATGATACTCACCTACTTCGCCAAGGAGGCCGCGAAAGTCTTACAGAAGGAAGGCTAAGAACGGTTTTAAACAAACTTACATCGAACGCATATCACTTTCGAATCAAAGAGGAGTTCTGTATGAACGGACATATACCAAAGGGCCATTCTCATGAAGCGCCGGGCATGGGCGGCGCGGGGCACGGGCACAGCCACGGCCACGACCACGACCACGGAAAGGGGCACGGCCATGGCCACGGGCACGGGCACGGGCACGGGGGCCCGGACAAGAGCGGCGGGAGGAAGTGGCTCCCGAAGCTCATCGCATGGGAGCTGACGAGGTCCTGTAACCTCGACTGCATACACTGCAGGGCGGCGGCGCGTTTCGGCCCCTACCCGAACGAGCTAACGACGGAAGAGTGCTTGAGGTTCCTAGATGACGTGGCGTCGTTCTCGAACCCCATAATGATAATGACCGGCGGCGAGCCGATGCTCCGTGACGACATCTGGGACATAGCCAGGTACGGCACCAAGCTCGGGCTACGCATGGTCATGGCCCCGTGCGGGTTCCTTGTTACCGAGGAGACCGCCAGGAAGATGATCGAGTCCGGAATACAGAGGGTAAGCTTTTCCATAGACGGCGCCACCGCCGAGAGCCACGACAACTTCAGGCGCGTTAAAGGCGCCTTCGAGAGCGTCATGAAGGCCATCGAGAACGTAAAGAAGGCCGGGCTCGATTTTCAGGTGAATACCACGATAACAAAGCACAATCTTAAGGAACTCCCCGAGATACTCGACCTCGTCATAAAGCTCGGGGCAAAGGCGCACCACCCGTTCCTCCTCGTCCCGACCGGAAGGGGCGCGCAGTTGAAGGACCAGGAGATATCCCCCGAGGAGTATGAGAAGTCCCTTACATGGTTCTACGACATGAGGGACAAGGTGCCGCTCCAGTTCAAGCCCACGTGCGCCCCTCACTACTACCGGATATTCAGGCAGAAGGAACGCGAGAAGGGGATAACCGTAACGCCGGAGACCCACGGGCTCGACGCCATGAGCAAGGGGTGCATGGGCGGACAGTCCTTCGCCTTCGTCTCCAATACCGGCAAGGTCCAGATATGCGGCTTCCTCGACGTCGAATGCGGGGACATAAGGAAAGAGCCCTTCCACACCATATGGGACACCTCGAAGGTGTTCCAGGAGATGCGCGCCTGGGACGACTACAACGGAAGGTGCGGCTACTGCGAGTTCAGGAAGGTATGCGGCGGATGCAGGGCAAGAGCCTACGCCTTTACCGGCAACTACATGGACGAAGAGCCGTTCTGCACGTACCAGCCCTCTGAAGCCGCCAAACAGGCGAGGGACGAGAAAAAGGCCCAGAGTAAGGGTTAGGCGCTATTACTGTAAAGATTTAACAGATTGCTGAAAAACCCGGAATTTGTTCAGGCTGCTCAAAAAGCTCCAGATGCTAGGCGTCGAGAAGCGAGGAATGAGGCGTACCTTTGCATGTACGCCGCAGTGACGAGCGACGAAGACAACGAAGCAGATGGACTTTTTTAGCAGCCTGTTAAAGACCAGCCGTCAGGGCCTCTATGCTTAAATACAAGGTCGTTGAGATATCGACCGTGACCGACGAAGAGATAGAAGGCGCCGTCAACTCCCGCGTTAAGGAAGGCTGGGGGTTCGACGGCATCAGCTTCGTGGTGCGCGAATCGTCCAAGAGGCCTGCCATGGCCTTTATCTTTTTTACCAGAGACGAGCCTTAGCCGGCCCGAGACATATTGACATATGGACGAGAATACCCATGTTAAAGAGACTTCCGGGGCCTGGGACGAGGAGTCGATAAAGGCGGATATCCTCGAGCGGTTCCTCGCCAAGCTCATCGACTTTCTCATAGTCGGGGCCCTCTTCGCGTTCCCGACCATCGTAGGGCCTCTGGCCGGGCTTACGTATATCCTCATATCAGACGGGCTTAAAGGGGGGCAATCGGTCGGCAAAAGGATAATCGGCCTGAAGGTCCTCTCCGGCCCGGACTCCGTTCCCTGCGACTTCAGGAAGTCGATCATAAGGAACGGGGATTTCGGAGCGATGCTCCTCTGGTACATAATCGTCGGCTGGATACCCTACGTCGGAAAGCTCCTGACGGCCCTCGTCTGGATGGCCATCGTCGCGCTCGAACTCCTCCTCATATACGCTGAAGGCGCGAGGTTCGGCGACAGGATCGCCGGCACCACGGTAGTTTCCGCAGAAGACCATTAACGCCTCTTCGTTTTCCTCGAACGGACCTTGACAACACGCCTTTTCTTGATAGCCTTTTTCCATGAACAACCGGACAGGGAAAGAATCTTCGAAAGCAGAGGGGCTTGCGGTTGCCGGGTTTACGATAGCACTGCTCTCGGTCATCTTCGCGATAGCATCCGGGCTCGGCAACCGGCTCGGGGTCTGGGACTTTAGATTTGGTTTTGCGGTATTGAGGTACTCCGTGTTCGGGGCCGCCATAGGAGCCCTTATATCCTTGGCAGGCCTTGTCTCTTCGACAAGGCGGAGGGGATACGCGGGTCTGGCCGCGGCAGGGCTCATAATCGGCCTTGTGACCGTATATGTGCCGCTGCACCGGTGGCTTGTCGCCAAAGCCGTCCCTCCGATCCACGACATCAGCACCGATACCGACGACCCGCCGAAATTCGTCGCGATACTGCCCATAAGGGGCGAGGGGCCCTATACAAATCCGCCGGAGTACGGCGGCCCTCATGTTGCGGCCCTCCAGCACGAGGCCTACCCGGACATAAAGCCGCTGGTGCTTCCCGTTAAAAGCGACGTCGCTTTTGAAAAAGCGCTATCCGCCGCGAAGGCGCTCAACTGGGCCATAGTTGACGCGAACGAGCGCGAGGGCAGGATCGAGGCGACCGATACGACCTTCTGGTTCGGCTTCAAGGACGACATAGTCATAAGGATAACGCCCTTGGGGCCGGGATCAAGAGTCGATATCAGGTCCGTGTCGCGCGTAGGCAAAAGCGACATCGGAAAGAACGCGGAGCGGATAAGAAGGTTTTTCGCGGTGTTGAAAGGGAGGTCTTGAAAGGCGGACTAACGCGCCTTCCACCTTTCGAGCCTGAAGGTCTTTCCATCGTAGACGAGGTAATGCAACTTGTCGGCCCAGGGGCCGGGATTGGCGTAGTAGCCGCTTCCCTCCCTGTGGACCCCGGCCACGTGCGAGTGGGCCATGACGACCGCAGAGAACCCCTCGTTTATCTTTTTTCTGGCGAAATCACGCAGGACCGAATCGAGCCAGGGGGAGCCTTTGCCCTGATTCCTGCTGCGCCTCGATAGGCATCGGGCGGACTTCCAGACTACCATTGGGGTGGCGAGAAACGCAACGACCCTGAAAACAGGGCTCCTCAGAAAACCCCTCCAGAGCCTGTATCCGAGGGTCATGGCCGCTGTGTCCCCGTGGCTTAAGTATACGC
Organism: bacterium; assembly: GCA_027310325.1. Lineage (GTDB taxonomy): Bacteria > Desulfobacterota > GWC2-55-46 > GWC2-55-46 > GWC2-55-46 > JAKAIQ01. The sequence continues at coordinate 4,338 of DAIDBB010000535.1, forward strand.
GCCCGCCTCCCACGTCCAGGGCGAAGGCATCCGGATGGACCGAGGCCCCGAGCTTTTTGGTAAAGAAACTGCCCATCGAAAAGTCGTGGTTGCCTTCGAGGTAAATTATCTTTACCCCTTTATCCTTAAGGCTTAAGAGGCTTTCAAGAAGGGGGAGGTAGTTACGGTAAGCTATCCTGTTATCGCCCGCCCAGAAGTCAAACAGGTCGCCGAGGATTACAAGCGTATCGACGTTGTCGAAGCCTTCTTCCATGAACTTCACGAGGGTCTTCTGGTTGGGGTCTTCAAGCCCTTTCAGGTGGGCGTCGGCGATAAAGACTATCTTCATTATTCAATAGATTGAGGGACCTTTTATGCCCTTTCGGCGCCTATGGAACTCTAAATAGACATTTTACACGCACGGGGCCCATAAACGCCACAAAAAATTTGAAGCTCCTCGCGCAAGATGCGGCGAGCTTCCAAACGCAATGAAACTATTTCTATTCGCCCGCTTACCGCAACGGGCCGTGGGTAGTGAGCTACGCATTTTCAGGCGCCGCGCAGCAGATCCTCTTCCTTCTGAAGCCCTTCAAGGGCGGCCGTTTTCATGACGTCGGCCGGGGCCGTAAGCCCAGTCCAGAGCTCGAATGAAAGGGCGCCCTGGTGGACGAGCATCCCGAGACCCGTATGGGTCTGGAGGCCCATCCTCCTGGAGTCCTTTATAAGGTCGGTCTCAAGCGGGCGGTAGACGATGTCGGATACTATGGCC
>DAIDBB010000129.1 GCA_027310325.1 bacterium
CGCTTAAAGAGCTTAAAAGAAGGCTTAAGGCTGAAAGGCCCGATGCCGTGGTCCTGATAGACTTTCCCGACTTTAACTTGAAGATCGCGGCCCACGCCAAAAAGCTCGATATCCCGGTCATATATTATATAAGTCCCCAGGTCTGGGCGTGGAGGAAAGGGAGGATAAAAAAGATCGCCCGCCTGATTGACAAGATGCTCGTTGTCTTCCCGTTCGAGCTTGCGCTCTATGAGAAGGCGGGTGTGGACGTCGAGTACGTAGGGCACCCTCTCGCCGAGAGGGTCAAATGCGGCCTAACGCAGAAAGAGGCGCGAAGCCTTCTCCGGGTCCCGGAGGACGGTAGGATTATAGCGCTCCTCCCGGGCAGCCGCACCGGGGAGGTAAGGAGGATCCTAGGTCCGCTCGTCAGGGCCGGTGAGCTTATCGAAAAGGGGCTTAACGAAAAGGTGCGGTTCGTCATCCCCGCGGCCGTGAGCATAGACCGGGCGCTTATAGAAGGTCATATCAAGGGCTCAAATCTTGATGTAATGATAGTTCGCGGCAAGATGTACGAGGCCCTCAGGGCGGCCGATATAGCGGTGGTCGCCTCGGGAACGGCGACCCTGGAGACGGCCCTCATCGGGACCCCGATGGTCATCGTCTACAGGGTCTCGTATCTCTCATACAGGATCGGGAAGGTCGTGCTGGGGGACATCAGCATAGGGCTTCCGAACATAGTGGCGGGGCGGAAGTTCATCCCCGAGCTCATCCAGGACGGGATGGACCCGGCGAATATCGCGGACACCGTAATCGGGATACTCCGCGACAACGGCAAAAGGGAAGCGATGTCAATGGGCTTTCATGATATCCGCGAGAGCCTGGGCGGAGCGGGGGCCTCCAAAAAGGCGGCCTCGGCCATATTGAACGTCATCGGGACGGAGAAAACCTCTTACGCAGGGGCTTCGAAATAAGTTATAATACAACGGGTCGTAATGCGATGAATACTTATCTTAGAATACTCAAGCTCCTGCCGAGGTACAAGGCCGAGATGGCGCTGGCCCTTGTATGCATGGTCGGGTACGCGGTTTCCAACGGCGCCATGGCCTTCCTTATCGGCCCGGTCATGAAGTACCTCTTTTCGAGCGACGGGAGCCCCGTTAATATCATCCCCTTCGGGGTCTTTACCATCCCCGCGAACCAGATGAAGATAGCCGTGCCGCTGGCGATAATCGTCGTCGCGGCGGTAAAGGGGCTAAGCTCCTACGGCCAGTCCTATCTCATGGGCTCAATAGGCCAGAAGGTGGTAAGCGACATAAGGAACAGGCTCTACTCCCATATACTGAGCCTCCCGGTGAATTACTTCAGCGACAACCCCACGGGTGTGCTCATGTCGAGGCTTACGAACGACGTAAACCTCCTTCAGAGCACTACTTCGGAGGCTGTGGCAACCGTCCTTAAGCAGAGCCTGACTATCGTCATGCTGGGCGCGGTAGTTATAAGCATGGACTGGAAGCTCGCGCTGGCGGCTTCCATTGCGCTGCCGCTTTCGGTCTATCCGATGAGGAAACTCGGAAAGAAGATGAAGAAGGACTCCACCGAAGGGCAGGCCACCATGGGCACCATGACCGCGCTCCTCCACGAGGCGATAGCCGGGATAAAGATAGTGAAGGCGTTCTGCATGGAAGGGTACGAGTCGGCGCGGTTCGAGACCGAGAACGCGCGCTTTACGAGGTCGCAGCTTAAGACCATAAAGGTGAGGTCGCTCTCTTCGCCATTGATGGAGACGCTCGGTGCCGTCGGCTTCGCCGTGACTATCTGGTACGCGGCATGGAGGATCGGCCACGGGACGCTTAAGCCCGAGAACTTCATTTCTTTCTTCGCATCGGTTATAATGCTCTACCAGCCGATAAAGGGGCTTAACGGGGTGAACCTCAATATCCAGCAGGGCCTCTCGGCGGCGATAAGGATATTCGACGTCCTCGATAAGCCCGCCGAGACTGTAAGGAACGAAGGATCCCACGAGCTTACCGGGCTATCTTCCGGGGTCGAGTTCGAAGGGGTCTCCTTCCGTTACGGCGGCGAGTGGGTGCTGAAGGACATAGACTTGAGCGTTAGAAAGGGAGAGGTCATCGCCATAGTCGGGGAGAGCGGGGCGGGCAAGACCACTTTCGTGAACCTCATCCCCAGGTTTTACGACGCCTCGAAGGGCCGGGTCCTCATTGACGGCAGGGACGTAAAGGAGCTTACATTAAGGTCGCTTAGAAGCCAGATAGCGATAGTGTCGCAGCAGATAGTCCTCTTTAACGACACGGTAAAGAAGAACATCGCCTACGGGGACTTCAAGAGGACGGATTCGGAGTTAATGCGGGCCGCCCAGGCGGCAAACGCCCATGAGTTCATATCGAGGCTCCCAAACGGGTACGATACCGTAATCGGCGAGGGCGGCGTGAGGCTTTCGGGCGGGGAGAGGCAGAGGCTCTCTATCGCCAGGGCCATCTTGAAGAACGCCCCCATCCTCATACTGGACGAGGCGACGAGCTCGCTCGATACCGGCAGCGAGCTGGAGGTCCAGAAGGCGCTCGCGAACCTTATGGGGGGCAGGACCACCTTTGTAATCGCCCACAGGCTCTCTACTGTGCGGAACTCGGACCGTATAATAGTGCTCGCCAACGGCGGCATAAAGGAGATAGGCGGGCACGAAGAGCTTTTAAGTAACGGCGGGGAGTACTACAGGCTCTACAGCCTCCAGTTTAACGCCTGATTCCACAGGATATATATAAGAATGAAAAAACTCCTCGATAGTATTAGCCTGAGCGTTGTTCCTTTTTTGGCGCGCCAGATAATAAGGGCGCTTGCCGCCACCATGCGCATGACCTACGTGAACTTCGAGTGGTACAGGAAGTTCCTCGGGGAAGGCAGGCAGATAATACTCGCCTTCTGGCACGGAAGGCTCATTATGATGCCTTACTCGTATCCCGGAAAGGGCATAACGATACTCGTCTCCACGAGCAAGGACGGCGAGCTCATAGCGAGGACCGTAAAGGGCTTCGGCATAGACTCCGTCCGGGGGTCGTCCACGCGCGGATGGGTTGCCGGGATAAAGGGGCTTCTTAAATCCATAAAAAACGGGAGGGACGCGGCCATTACCCCGGACGGGCCCAGGGGGCCAGGGATGAAGGCGCAGATGGGCGTCATACAGATAGCGAGGGCCACGGGACTTCCCATAGTCCCGATGACATTCAACGCCTTAAAAAAAAAACCTTCAGGAGCTGGGATTCATTCATAGTGCCCTATCCCTTCACCAGGGGTGTCTTTATCTGCGGCGAGCCGATCTACGTTGACAGGGAGGCGGACGCCGCCGGGATGGAGGCGGCAAGAACGGTCCTCGAAAAGACCCTCAACGAGCTCACCGCCAGGGCGGACAATTTCTTCTCGAAAGGGTGAGGCCGGCGAATATGGCTTACGAACGTGAGAAATGACTTGAGCCCCGGCGGACGGCGAGGAAAACCGCGGGCGTGCTTATAGTGTACGTCGAGGATTTTCCGGGGAGTACAACGCGGTATAAAGACATTTATTACGTTCGTCTAATAACCTCCGATGAAATATGTCCTCTACGACATCCTCCTTCATATCTCAGGCGTGGTCCTTCTCCCGTATTTCATCTTCAAGATGGTCTCCTCGGGCAAATACCGCGAAGGCATCCCCGAGCGTTTCGGCTTGCTAAAGGACGAAAAACTTAAGGGCCTCTCCGGCGGGCCGGTCGTATGGGTCCACGCGGTCTCGGTAGGCGAGACAAAGGCCGCAATACCGATACTTCGGCTATTCAAGGAGCGTAACCCTGGCGCAAGGGTCCTCTTCTCGACTACCACCCAAACCGGTAACCGTACGGCAGCGGAGGCGGGCGGTAAGCTCATCGACGCGCTTATTTATTTCCCGCTGGACTTCTCGTGGTCGATAAAAAGGGTCGTAAGAAAGACGAACCCCGCGGCGTTCGTCGTCGTCGAAAAAGAGGTCTGGCCTAACATATACAGGGTTCTCAATGGAAAAAAGGTGCCGATAATAGTCGCGAACGGCACCATCTCGGAGCGGTCCTTCAAAAGGTTCGTTAAGTACGGCTTTTTCTTTAGAAGTGTGTTCGCCATGATAGATATTTTCTGCGCCAGGACCGAAGCCGATAGGAGCATGGCCGTTAAGGCCGGCGTGGATAAAAACCGCGCCAGGACATTCGGTAACTTGAAGTTCGACATACAGCCGGGTAATATCAGCGACGCGCAGAAATACGCTCTCGGCCAGGCGCTCGGCTTAAGCGCAACGGATAAGGTCGTTGTCGCCGGCTCGACGCACCCGGGCGAGGAGGAGATGATACTCGACGTCGTAAAAGACCTTCTCGCCAGGCGGATGAAGCTTAAGCTCGTGCTCGCCCCCAGGCATCCAGAGAGGTTTAACGAGGTCGAGGCTTTAATCAAGAAGTCGGGCCTCGGGTATTCACGGAGGTCTTCCGGCGCGTCGGGCGGGGAGGACGTGATACTGCTTGATACGGTCGGCGAGCTTTTGACCGTCTATTCCTTCGCAACGGTCGCCCTTGTTGGGGGAAGCCTCGTTCCGGGCATAGGCGGGCATAATCTCCTTGAGCCCGCGCTCTTCGGCAAGCCCGTAGTCTACGGGCCGTTTTTAACGGCATATTCAGGCATGGCGGGGATGCTCGAGGCCGAAGGCGGCGGCATAAGGGTAAAGGACGGAGAGTCGCTCTTCAATACGTTGAAAAAACTCCTTATTGACGATAATCTTCGCACCGTAATGGGAAGGGCCGGGATAAAGGTGGTCGAATCGAACAGGGGCGCGGCAAAAAAGACCGTCGAGGCGATAGAGAGGTTTTTAAAGGCTGGCACACGGTAGGCGGACTAAAGGCATTTATAGAATATGAGCGTGCGGGCGATAGAAAAGATGATGCATAAGGAGAGGATTGGGGCCATCCCGCACCTGGTCCTCACGGCTCTATCTTTCATATACGGGGCCGGCGTCAGGTCGAGGTATCTCCTTTACAGGGCCGGGGTCTTCAAGAAAAGGAAGCTCGGCTGCAAGGTCATATCAGTCGGCAACATCACCGTAGGCGGGACGGGCAAGACCCCGGTCTCGATACTCCTCGCAACCATACTCAAAAAAAACGGCTATCGCCCGGTTATCCTCAGCAGGGGCTACAAGAAGACCGGCCCGGGAGGGATAGTATCCGACGGGACCGCCCTCAAGCTCGGGCCGCGGGAGGCAGGGGACGAGCCGTACCTGATGGCAAGCCTTCTCCCTGGCGTCCCCGTGATAGCCGGTGCGGACAGGTTTAAGAGCGGACAAATCGCCCTGGAGAAGTTCCGGCCCGACTGCATAATCCTCGACGACGGGTTCCAGCATATGAGGCTAAAGAGGGACTTGAATATCCTCCTTATCGACGGGGCGGTGGGTCTCGGTAACGGCTTTATGCTTCCGCGCGGGCCTTTGAGGGAGCCTGCCGAGGCCATAAAGCGGGCCGATCTCATCATGGTAAAAGGGGGGAGTCTTAACGGGCCCGAGGCCGAACTTGTAAGGGAATGGAACATCCCGGTCATGGGGTTCGATTACAGGGCAACAGGACTATACGACATGTTCGATAATAAGGATAGGGGAGTGGCCTGCCTTAAAGGAAAGAAGGTGCTGGCCTTCGCCGGGGTCGCCAACCCGGCGTCGTTCCTGAGGACACTCGAAGACCTTGGGGCAAGGATAATGAATACCATTACCTTCCCGGACCATCACGACTACACGGCCTCGGATATCGAAAAGATAAGGGAGGCAAAAGGCGCGGGAGGTGCCGATATAATAGTCACCACTGAAAAGGACGGGGTAAAGTTGAAGGAGCATATCGAGGGAGGGGGAGGGCCGCAGGTCTTCGCCCTCGGCGTTGAAGCGGTCATCGGGGATGAGGAGGGGCTAAAGAGGCTTCTCGCGCCGGTACTCGCCGGAGAAAGGGGCGGGAGGGCCAGATGAGGCTTTTTATACTTAAGGCGCTGGCGTTCATCCTCGGCCACCTCCCGCAAGGGGCCGCAACGCTCCTGGGTAAGGTCCTTGGAAGGCTCATCTGGGGCCTCGATAAAAATCACAGGAAAACGGCGCTCGATAACCTCGAGAGGGCCTATGGGCGGACGCTTTCTCCTGAAGAGAACGAACGGGTAGCCAAAAAGGCCTTCGAGCATATCGCCGTAACGTTTCTTGAGTTCATGCGCATGCCATGGATGAAGGCCGCGGACGTCGATAAGGTCTACGAGGTCGTAGGCCGGGAGCACCTCGAAAGGGCGCTCGCCAGGAAAAGGGGCGTGATAATACTCACGGCCCACATGGGAAACTGGGAGTACCTGGGGAATTATTTCGGCCTTACGGGTAGACCCATGGACGAGGTCGTAAGGGACCCCGATAACGCGGTCTTCGGGGAGTTCGTCAAGTGGGCGCGCACCAGGAGCGGCAACAGCGTTGTGCCTAAGAGAAAGGCGATGAGGAGGCTTCTGACCACACTCTCAAGAAACGGCCTAGTAGGGATACTCCTCGACCAGAACGTTACGCGCTCGGAGGGGGTGTTCGTGGACTTCTTCGGTGTTTCTGCCTGCACAAACAAGGGGCCGGCCTTGCTGGCGGCAGCGAGCAGGGCCCCGGTTGTGCCGGTATTCATCATAAGAGACGGCTCCAGGCACAGGGTCATCTTCAGGGAGGAGATGGAGCTTAAGGATACCGGTGACCGCGAACGTGACGCGCTCGAAAATACAGCGGCATGGACCGCCGTGATAGAGGATATGATAAGGGCCTGCCCGGAACAGTGGTTCTGGGTCCACAGGAGGTGGAAGACCAGACCTGCCGGCGAATAGACAAAGACCCCTAAAAGATTTATAATATAAATGAAGGGTATGCCGGGAATGAGGAGATGAGGTTCAGTAGGATCAACTAGGTGCCCTTCCGGGACGGGGTGTGCAAGCCGGAATGCCAGAAAAGGCAGGATCCGGACGCCTAAACCTCCCTTTGGGTTACCACCTGTTGGCAGTCTCTTCTCCAAGCCTGGCATACCCCGAAGATAAGAGTTTTAGAGAGTTTATTAAGGGCCTTCTGATTTACAAGAAGCAGGATTTAAGGTACAATATAAACAGAGATAGGTTAAATAAATAGGCGCTGGTTGGACTAACACCGATGCGCG
>DAIDBB010000003.1 GCA_027310325.1 bacterium
GTCGATGAGTCTTCTCGGTATGTAAGGTGCGCCACCAGACATTTATATCTCCACGTCCACGGGGATACTGCCCCTCATCGGTTGAAGATGGAACTGCAAGTCCTCATCGGTCGGGGTATTCATTTCAGACGTCGCGACTTCGATTATCTTCGCAAGACCCTCATTTTTCTCTACGAAGTGGTAGTCCTGCTCTGTCCAGCCTGTAAGGGGCACTTTTCTTTTCACCGTAAGCGTATACATTCGTTATCTCCTTATGATTGGGTTACGGCTATTTGAAGTGTCCAGACCTGCCCCGAAGCCTTTGTCCCTTGCGATGATACTTTGCGGTTAAGGTTTGTCGAAGCATCCGAGGAACCGTTAGCTACCGTAAATTCGTTCCAGGCGAAATTGGCATCGGCGCTTTGATAGGTTGACTGCCACGTACAGGTCTGGGCCGAGATGGACGGGTAAGAGGTATCCATCGCCTTGTAGAGCTTGTTCGTCGCAGCCTGCAAGCCCGTCTGCGTTGCGGAGGCGGCTGTAGACGAATCACCCACTCCGGTATACGCGTTGGCGTTGGAAAAGACTGTGCCGCCCGTACCTATGAGGAGAGTAAGGAGAACTCCTATCCCTTCATTGAGGCCAAGGTTCCCGTCGATGCGCGCGAGGTCGTAGCAGAAGGGCACTATCGTTTTCTGCTGGAGAAATAACCCTTGCTCGGAAAGGGAAAAAGCGTCTTTCATCATCGTTTCGGCTTTACTCATCCAGTTGCGCCCCTGGTCGGATATGTCCAGGGCTTCCTTGAGCATCTCCCCGGCTCGTCCAAGGATAGCGGCTACCTTCTGCCGTTCAGGAAGGCACCGCTCATAGTCTTTTTCGTTGTGCTTGAATATCTGCCAAACGCGCATTTTTGAACCTCCTTATATTTTTAATTTGCTCCCAATCCATCGAAAGTATTAATACTAATTAATCAGCACCCTTAACCTTCTCTATCGTCCGGCCAGCTATGTACCCACCCACACCTATCATCATCACGTTCCAGAGTTCCGTCGGGAGACTCAACACCTTGACCTTATCCGTCCATATCGAGGCATAAGGAAAAACGACGTAATTGTTGGCGATGATGATTATAATTACGAGCATGAGCAGGGGCCGCCAGTTGCGTTGGAGCCAGCTTGCGCCCTGTGCTTCGGCAATGATGACGCTGGTCTTGGCCTGGTCTATCTGCCGGTCTATATCAGCGAGGCGAGATTGAAGCTCCGCTTTCTTATCAGGAGGCAAATCGCCTGTAATAGCGGTACGGAGCTTTAT
>DAIDBB010000014.1 GCA_027310325.1 bacterium
CGGTCATTCCACGAACTGACGGGTTCAGGTTGCAAACCTGAACCCGCATTGAGAAAAGGGTGGGGAGAAACAGATTGCTTCGTCTTCGCCTCGCAATGACAATTCATTCGCCGGTTCAGGGTTGTACCCTGAACCGGATAATTTCATGCTGGCCATGAGCTATCGGAGGCGACGGTCATTCCACGAACTGACGGGTTCAGGTTGCAAGCCTGAACCCGCATTGAGATTGCTTCGCTACGCTCGCAATGACTGATTACCCCCCCCCCCCGGCCCCCCTTGGAAGGGGGGTTTTTTACCCCATCCAAATTCCACTCCTTCCATAACGCACGGTTACACTTTTTGACATGCACATTACTGTTTTGATAAACTGGAAACATGCCTCTTTTAGGGGGTCCTCCCCCTTTTTGGGGATTATTACGCAACTCCGCTTCAAAAGGAGCCTCATTGAGAGAGACGGTCGAGTGGCTTGGCGCGGTCGAGGACAGGGCCGCGCGGTTGTTTGAAAGGCTCGTGGAGTCCTTCAAGGACGACACGGCGCTTTCGGGCCTCCTCATGAAGCTCTCCGAGGACGAGCTCGCCCACGGCCGGATAATGGCGAACATCCTTTCGACCCCAAGAGGCGACATGGCGCCGTTCCTCGCCGTAAGGGACGCGGCCAAGAACGGCGTCGAGGCGGCCTTCAGCGTCCTGGAAAAGGCGGTCGAGGACCGGTTGGTGACCAGGGAGAACCTCTTCGACTACATAATAGATATCGAATCCTCGGAACTGAACGATATCTGCCTCCACGTGATAAATACGCTTAAGCACTGCGACAGGAGCTTCAGGGCCGAGGCGGCCAGGATCCACAGGCACAAGGTGACGGTCGACAGGTTCGTCAGGTCCACCCCCGGGTTCGAGCGCTACGCCGAAAGATTGGAGGCGCTCCCCGACGTCTGGCGCGAGAGGATACTCATAGTCGAGGACGACGGGTTCGTCGCCGAGGCATTGAAGGATGCCGTCACTGGCGAAGGGACGGTGGACACCGCGGAAAACGGCAGGCAGGCATTGAGGATGATAGGCCGGAACTACTACGCGGCCATACTCTCCGACGTCGATATGCCGGTGATGGGCGGCATCGAGATGAGGGACCGGGCCGTCGAGGTCTTCCCGGGCATTGAGCGGCGGATGCTTTTTTTGACCGAGGCCTCGAACCTCTTGAGCCAGTCGCTCCTGTGCGCCCGGAAGCTCAGGTTCCTCGTGAAGCCGAGCGGGGTGAACGAGATAAGGTCGGCCGTGGCGGGGATGCTGGATGGCATGTAGGGAAGCGTTCGGGGCCGGGGAAGCCCGCAATAAAAGACCTTACCCATAGCCCCGGCCCTCTCCCGCGAGGCAAGGGGGAATAAAGACCTCAAGAGGGGACAGGGGAGGCCATACGGCGGCGGTCGCGTTTCTTTTTTCCCCGGCCGCTGTCACGGAAATTCGGCCCCGGCGATGCCGCCTTTAGAACGCCGTCATCGCCATGTTTATCATGAAAAGCCAGACGGAGAGGACCGCGAGCGCCCCGAAGGGCACGACGAGCCCCGGCGGCACCGGGGACTTCGGGTACCGCGCGCCAGCCCACATTACGGCCATGCCGGCAAGGCCGGCGTTCCACAGGCCGAAGTGCCAGTAGGGCAGGGTCTCTGAATATAAAGCCCGGCCAGGGGCCTGCGGCACCGCCATGTAGGCCAAGGCGAAGAGCAGCCCCGAGGCCCACCCGAGGAGGTTCATGTGCGCGTGCGACGGCATGAGCCTTAACGTCCACTTGCCCCTTCTAAAGGCCATGAGGATACCCATGGCCGTGCCAAGCGCGAGATATACGAGGCTTGCGCCAAGGAAGAGCCTGCTTATGTAAGGCATTCCGCCCCCCCCGTTTTTTTAAGATGACCGCTTGAGAGAAAAAATCTACAGGATTTGGCCGCTTATGTCAACTTTTTTGGGCGATTTCCGGGGGGAGGACGATATTTTTTCGGTCCCGCTGACAATTGTCATACCTGAAAGGGACTGTCCCCTGTATATTGTATACTGTATACAGAAGGAAGGACGGGCTTTTCTCTAATGCTCCCTTAATGGCGCCGCCCGTATACTGGGGCCGGATACCTGAGGGCTAAATATAAGGATGGCATATTATGAATAAGATGACTTCGAAAAAGCTTAAGGCGGCGGCGCTCGCCGTTATCGTCTCGGTCCCGTTCCTTGCGTCTCACTCCCACGCGTCCACCGCCGGGTCCCGCTGGGACGTGCCGGTCGAGACCGGCGCCCGGGCGAAAGTCGCCGAGATAAGCTTTAACGACGCGGCAATATACTACAACCACGGCAACGGAAACTACGGCACCGGCGACAGCGCGAAGGCCGTTAAGGACTTCAGCGCCGCGATAGCGCTAAACCCCTCTTTCGCCGAGGCCTTCCTGGGCCGGGCCCGCGCTTACCGCGCCCTCGGCGACCATGTGCTGGCGATCGTTGACCTCTCGACCGCCATAGCCCTCAGGCCCGGCTTCGCCGCGGCATACTACGAGAGGGGCATGGCCTATTACGCCTCCGGCAACGGGTTCCAGGCCGAAAGGGACCTTGCGAAGGCCGCCGAGCTCCGGGGCGTTTCCGGCACCGATTGACCTTGAGTTATATCCCCTCCTTTAAATAACCATCCCTCGGAAAACCTTTACCACCCGCACCAGGCCCGCCTCCGGCGGGCCACCGCTTTTTTTTGGGGTCCCCCTCTTTACTAAAGAGGGGATAGGGGAGATTATGAAAGCGCGGTATAATCCCCCCCTTTAGAAAAGGGTGGGGAGAAACAGATTGCTTCGTCTTCGCCTCGCAATGACAACTATTGGCGGGTTCAGGGTTGTACCCTGAACCGGATATTTCATGCTGGCCATGAGCTATCGGAGGCGCCGGTCATTCCACGAACTGACGGGTTCAGGTCTCAAACCTGAACCCGCATTGAGAAAAAGGGTGGGGAGAAACAGATTGCTTCGTCTTCGCCTCGCAATGACAATTCATTCAAATCCCCCCTTTAGAAAAGGGGGGCCTTTTTACGGCTCCACGTACCCCGTCCCGGCCTGCTCTCCGAGCACCCTTCTTACGAGCGCCTCGTGGAACTCCTCGGGTTCTTCCCACTGCGGGAAGTGGCCCGAGTGGTTGAAGACCATCATCTCCTTTTTCGGGGCCTTCAGCCCCTCGTAGTACCGGCCGACGAGATCGGGCGGGGTCAATTGGTCGAACTTGCCCACGATGAAGTAGACGGGCAGGTCGAGCTTCGGGACCGTCTTTTCGACGTCGTATGAGCGCATCTGGCCGTGCATATTTACCGAGTCCCTGACCCCCATGAACATGCCGTAGAAGTCCCTAAGCGTGTACGCCGGCGATACCGCGGCTATTTCTAAGACCTTTCCGCCGGTCATCGCGTGGTATACGCCGCCGAAGCGCGCGACCCACTTCCTCTCGTGAAAGAGCTTCTTCAGGGTCCACGGGGGCGGGCCTATCTCCTTAAGCTCCCTTACGGCCTTCGCGTTATGGTCCTTCGCGGCCTGTCCGAGGGCGAACCTGTAAGACGACCCGTCGTCATCGTCCATGTTCGTCACCTGGCCTATGCCGACGTAGGCCCCGTAGAGGTCCGGCCGCCGGGACGCCGCGAGTATCCCCACGACAGACCCCCACGAGTGGCCGGCGAGTATTATCTTTTTATTGAAGCGGGCGTCGAGCTTTTCCGACAGCTCTATCGTGTCCCCGACGAACCGCTCGACGTTCATGGACTTCGGGTCGGCCGCCGGACTATAGGATTTCCCCGCGCCGCGCTGGTCCCAGTGGACGACGACGAAGTCGTTTTCAAGGAGCGTGTCGAATTTGTAATAGAAGGGCATGTCCGTAAAGCCGGGGCCGTTGACAAAGAGGAGGACCGGGTGGTCCCTGTTCCAGCCGCGTACCTGTATCCACTGGTCTACCCCGCCGATGTTGAGCTTCTCTATAGAGCTTATGGCGGAGGGCCCGGTAATCTCGCGCATCTTCGCTATCCTCTTCCGCTCCAGGGCCCGGTAGGCCAGGAAAGTCCCGGCTGCCACGACGGCAAGGAGTATCAGAGTGACGAGGACGTATTTTACCGCCGAGACGAGATATCCGAGGTATTTCATCGGCCCTCCTGAAGTAACCCGGATTATATCACAATATATTGAAAATGCACGGTGACGAAAGAACGCTTCCCATCCGTGGACATCCGTCCTGGACTCGCGCCCCGCATTCCTCTATCCTCATGGCGTAGAACATGGCAAGAAAGGCTTTAGGCAAAAAGAAAAAAAGCGGCCCTGCCCGCGCAGAGGAAGCGAGGCCCCCGGAGGCCGGTGACCCGGCAAGGCTCGCCGCGGACGTCTACAGGGAGGTCGGGGGGTTCAGGCGGTTCGTCGAGTGGGCCTCGGACGAAAAGAACATCGGCGTCTTCTACAAGGACATATTCTTGAAGCTGCTCGCAAAGGAAGTCGAGGCCTCGTCGGAGAGGAAAGAGGCGATAGTCGTACGGATAGAGAACAGGGCGAAGGAGTAGAAATGTCCTTTGCGGGTTAATGGTTGGACCCTGGACCAGGTATTTCAAATTTGCACAGGGACCTTATAGTAACGCCGGTTTATACCATGAACTGACGGGTCCAGGTTGAAAACCTGAACCCGCGTAAGGCGCTTTTAAAATCATAATGACCGAACTCCACATCACATACGCCCCGGGCCCCGTTGCGCGCGGATTCCACAGGGACAGGACGAGCAGGGTAAAGCTCCTCATCGGCCCCTTCGGAACGGGCAAGACGACAAGCGCGGCGTGGGACTTGATCGACTTTGCTTCCGAGCGCGTGATGGAAACGGACGGAAAGAAGCGGACCCGTTTCGCGGTCGTCAGGAACACATACCCGGAGCTAAGGGACACGACCATAAAGACGTACCTCGACTGGTTCCCTCCGGCGGCCTTCGGAAAGTACAACACGACGGAGAAGCGCTACACCATGAGGTTCGAGAAAAGGGAGATAGAGCTCCTTTTTAAGGCGCTCGACTCGCCGCAGGACGTCCGCGACCTCCTGTCCCTCGAGCTAACGGGCGCCCACATAGACGAGGCGCGCGAGCTCCACGAGGACATCTTCAAGGGCCTCCTGGGGCGCGTAGGGAGATACCCGTCCATGAAGGATACCGGGGGGGCCAACCCCTTTATTGCCCCTCCTCAGATAATACTCACCACGAACTACCCCTCCACAGAACACTGGATATACCGCGACTTCGCGGCCTCCCCGGTATCCGGCTATTCGATCTTCAGGCAGACCCAGGACGAGAACAGAAGTAACCTCCGGCCCGGCTACTACGAGGACCTTGAAAGGGACTACGCCGGGAGGCCCGACCTCCTTAAGACGCTTGTGCGCGGAGAGTGGGGCGTCACCGTCAGGGGCCGTCACGTCTACCCGGAGTTCAGGAGGGAGATGCACGTGGCGGCCACGCCGCTTAAGCCCTTGGATTCGCCCGTCATAAGGGGCTGGGACAATACGGGCTTGTCTCCGGCGTGCATCGTAACGCAGATAAACGCGACGGGGGAGTGGCTTATTTTAAAGGAGTTCTGCGGGGAGGACGTCGGGATAATCGACTTCGGCGAGATGGTAAGTCTCTGGTGCAACCAGGCCTTCGGAGGAAACGCCCGGTACCGCGACATAGGAGACCCCGCCGGGAACGCCAGGGACACGACCAGGCGGAGCCCCGCCGACTATCTCCGAAAGATAAACATAAACGTCGAGGACGGGATACAGACGTTCAAGGCCAGGAGGGAGTCGGTAGCGGGGAGGCTTACCAAGCTCATAAATGGTACCCCGGCCGTCCAGATAGACCCGGCTTGCACGAGGCTCATCGACGGCTTCGACGGGGGCTACGCCTATCCCGAAGTAGGCAACACGGGCGTATTCAGGGACGAGCCCGCGAAGAACGAATACTCGCACATACACGACGCCCTTCAGTACCCGGCCACGCGGCTTTTCGTAAACGAGAGGAAAAAGGATAAAGAAAGGCCGGGGCCGAGGGTATTTCCGGAGCACGGGTGGATGGGGGCGTGAGGGTATCCTTATGCAAGAAAATTGGTGCGTGCGCACGGCAGAGTTAAAAGCGTCCGCGTTGCTTTTGCGGGTTCAGGGTTAAACCCTGAACCCGATATTTCATATTTTGCACAGGGATTTTATGGTGACACGGGTTTATACGACGAACTGCGGGTTCAGGTTGCAAACCTGGACCCGCGAGAGGATTATAAAGAAGCGCATTAATAATCTCCCCTGT
>DAIDBB010000022.1 GCA_027310325.1 bacterium
CCCGGGTCCGATCGTCAACCAGCGGAGGCCTTTTTCTCAAGGGCCTCTATCTTTTCCTCAAGCTCCTGGATCCTCTTTTTAAGCTCAGGGAGCCTCGCGTAGACCGACTGGGCCCGTAGCCACTCCGCGTGCGGGATCGCCGGGATCCCGGAGAGGACCTGCACGTCCGGTACATCGTGGACGACCCCGGACTTGGCTCCTACCAGGACCTTATCGCCTATCTTTATGTGGCCTACAACACCGACCTGCCCGCCTATCTGCACGTGGGACCCGACGCTTGTACTCCCGGCTATCCCTGCCTGGGCGACTATTATCGTGTCGCTTCCGATCCTGACGTTGTGGGCCACCTGCACGAGGTTATCTATCTTGGTCCCCCTGCCGATTATGGTCTCGCCGAGGGCCGCCCTGTCAACGGTCACGCAGGCGCCTATCTCCACGTCGTCCTCTATACGGACTATCCCCCTCTGGGGGACCTTTATGTATTTCGCGCCCTCCCTGACGTACCCGAACCCGTCGCTGCCGACGACGGTATTGGCGTGTATTATGACCCTTTTTCCTATCCTGCACTCCTCCCTCACCGCGACCCCGGGGTAGAGTACGGAATCGTCCCCTATCCCGGCGTTCTTCCCGACATAGACCCCGGGGAAAAGCGCCACGCGGTCGCCCACCTTCGCCCCCGCCTCCACGACGGCGAAGGCCTGTATGGAAACGCCGCTGCCGAGTATGGCCCCCGGATGTATCTCGGCCTTGGGGCTTATGCCGGGCTGCGGGAGCTCCGCGGGCCTGAAGACGTCGAGTATGGCCGAGAACGCAAGGAGCGGGTTTTTAACTATAAGCTGGTTCACTCCCCCGGCGGCCTCGGCGCCCGTTATCACGGCCGACGCCTTCGTGGAGGCGAGGAACCCGGAGAGCCTCTTGTCGGCCAGGAAAGTTATGTCCCCCTGGCCGGCGTCCTCTATGGAGGCCACGCCCGTTATAACGGCGGAGGCGTCCCCGCTCACGCGCCCTCCGGTAAGGAGGGCGAGCTCTTCAAGGGTCTTTTGCATGGGGCTATTTCTTACCGTTCCTGTACTGCTTGTTGTAGGCCTTTATGACCTCGTCGGTAAGGTCGTCCTGCGGAGGCGCGTAGAGGAGTCCTCCGACCGACTTTTCAAACACGTAGGTGTAGCCCTTTTTCTTCGCTATCTCCTCCACGACGTCGCGGAGATCGTCTATTATCTTGGCCTCGGTTTCCTGTTTTTTCTTGTTCAGGTCGTCCCCGTACTGGACGTACTGCTTCTGGAAGTCCTGGCTCTTGGCCCTGAACTCGTTCTCCTTCGCTTCCTTCGTCTCCTTGTTCCAGACGTTTGACTTCTTGTCTATCTCCTCGCGGAGCTTTTTCAGTTCTTCCTGCTTTACGTTCAGCTGGTCCTCGAGCTTCTTCGCCTCGTCCTTCAGCGTTTCCTTCGCCTTCACCCCCGCGTCGCACTCGTTAAGGGCCCTCTGGAGGTTGGCGTACCCGATCTTGAGTTCCGCGGCCCTTGCCGGCAGCGCCAGCGCCAGGAGCGCGAACAGGAATACGCCCAATGCTATCGAAACCCTCGAGTCCAACGTCTGCCGAATTTTTTTCATTTTTCTTTTCTCCTTTTCCTTTCATGAATGGCGATATAAAAGGTCTTTTTGACAAAGTTCCCCGTCGCGCATGGAGGGGATCTCAACGATCTGCCGCGCGGCCGTCGGCTTTTTCAGACCCGCGA
>DAIDBB010000027.1 GCA_027310325.1 bacterium
ATACATAAGGCCCGACACCTTCCAATTTTCAACCGGCAGCTTCCCCCCTTGAGGGATATAAACGGGGGCAAGCTCAAATATCCTGACCTCTTCGTTTTTCTTCAGAAGGTTACGCCTCAGGTTTTCAAGGAGCGAAGGCATGAGGCTGTCTCTCATGACGATCTGCTCTTCGGTCAGGGGATTCAATAAGACTATGCCCTTTTTATCCTTAACGCCGAAGGTGTTATGAAGCCCGTAGGATACGAAGCTGTAGTTGATGACCTCGAGGAATCCGGCGTGAGTGAGTATTTCCTTCGCCTTCCTTTTTGATTTCGAGTACTTCGCGGGGTTTCCCACCGTAAGTTCCGCTACTGGCGTAACTGTAGGCAGCTTCTCGTATCCGTAAACCCGTGCGACCTCCTCGATAAGGTCGGTCTCGTTCTTCAGGTCTACCCTGTATGAAGGCGGAACCGCACGCCAGACCCCGTCCCCGGAGCCCTCAAAACCGATGTTAAGCCTTTTGAATATATCTGCTATGGCTCTACCGTCAAGCTTTATCCCAAGAAGTTCCTCCGAGCGTTTGACCCTTATCTCTATCGGCTTCGTTTCAAGCTTAGCAGGATAAACGTCGATTGTCCCTTTCGCTGTTTTCCCTCCGGCGCACTTATTAATAAGGTTCGCGGCCATGTCGAGCGCGCGTGTAACGCCATCAATATCCACTCCCCGCTCGAACCTGTAAGATGAATCCGTCGAAAGCCCGACCTTTCTCGAAGTCCTCCTGACGGAAGACGGCTCAAACCATGCGCTTTCAAGGAGTATCGTCCTGGTAGAATCGGTCACCTCTGTTCCAAGCCCGCCCATAACTCCGGCAAGCGCAACGGGTTCCGCGGCGTCGGCTATTACGAGCATCGAGGAATCGAGGGTCCTTGTCTTATCATCGAGGGTCTTAAGCTTTTCACCGCTCTTTGCAGGCCGTACGTTTATGGCCTTGCCGTTAATCCTATCCAGGTCAAAGGCGTGCATCGGCTGGCCCGTTTCCAGAAGGACGTAATTCGTTATATCGACGACGTTATTTATAGACCTTATGCCGTGGGCCTCGAGCCTACTTTTCATGGCCTCAGGAGACGGGCCTACCGTAACCCCTTCTATGACCCTTGCCGCGTACCTTCTGCAGGGCGCCCCGTCTTCGATCTTAACCGCAGCAAGGTCCTTAACAGTGCCGCCGGTCTCTTCGACCTTAAAGACCTTGTCCTTGAATTCCGCGCCCGTTATGGCCGATATCTCCCTTGCGAGTCCCTTGATGGAAAGGAGGTCTGCCCTGTTCGGGGTAACGCCTACTTCCATCATGTGGTCGTTTAAGCCGAATAGGACATTAACGTCCACGCCGAGGGGCGTATCCGGAGACAGTATCAATATACCCTCAGAGGTGTCTTTAAGTCCAAGTTCGACCTCAGAGCACATCATGCCCTGGGATTCCACCCCGCGTATCTTCGATACCTTGATCCTTACTCCGCCGGGCAGTTCCGCCCCGGCAAGGGCAAGGGCCACCTTGTCGCCTGCCTTCATGTTCCTCGCGCCGCAGACGATCTGATACTTCTCCGCATTTGTACGCACCTCGCAGAGCTGAAGCTTATCGGCGTTCGGGTGTTTTCCGACGGACAATATCTCTGCCGTCACGACACCCTTTATCTCGACGCCGGTAGCGGTAACGCTTTCAACCTCCGTGCCGGACATAGTAAGCCTGTCAGCGACCTCTTTGGGCGCGGGCAGAGTGCCGATATATTCCTTAAGCCAGTTGTAGCTGAAAAGCATTTAAAGGCCCTGTGTAAATATTTTTTGGATTAGACGGTTTATCCAGAGTATTTACAGATGAGTATCAGAACTGCCGGAGAAACCTGATGTCGTTTTCGAAGAAGAGCCTCAGATCATCAATGCCGAACTTGAGCATGGCTATGCGCTCTATGCCGAGCCCGAAGGCAAAGCCAGTGAACTCCTCGGCATCGTATTTAACGGATTTAAAGACCTCCGGGTGTATCATCCCGGCGCCGAGGATCTCGAGCCAGCCGCTACCCTTGCAGACCCTGCACCCGGTCCCGCTGCAGATTACGCAGCGTATGTCCACCTCGGCGCTTGGTTCGGTAAAAGGGAAAAAGCTCGGCCTGAAACGTATCCCTGTTTTTTCCCCGAAGAGTCGATGGAGAAAAAGCGTGAGTATCCCCTTCAGGTTACTGAAGGTAACGTTCCTGTCGACCATGAAGCCCTCGACCTGGTGGAACATCGGCGTATGTGTTATGTCAGAGTCCCTCCGGTAAACTGTCCCGGGAGCGATGATCCTCAGGGGAGGCTTCCTCGCTTCCATTACTCGTGGCTGCACCGCTGAGGTATGAGTGCGCAGAAGCACTTCTTCGCTGATATAAAAGGTGTCCTGCATGTCTCTTGCAGGATGGTCTTTGGGGAGGTTTAATGCCTCAAAATTATAATAATCAAGTTCCACCTCGGGCCCTTCGGCGATATCAAAACCGAGCCCTGAGAATATGTCCTCCACCTCGTCCATTATCCGGGTCACCGGATGTCTTTTCCCGAGCTGAAGGCGCCTTCCGGGTAGCGTTACGTCGAGCCTCTCTTCTTCAAGCTTCTCGGCCTTCTCCTTGTCCAGTATGGCCGATAAAAGCCCTTCGACCTCTTCCTCTATCCGCGCCTTGGCCCTGTTGACGGACTCCCCGAACTCACGCTTCCCGTCACCCGTTAGATTACCCAGCTCTTTAAGTAAAGAGGCTATTTCACCCTTTCTGCCGAGATACTTCGCCTTTATCTGAAGGACCTCGTCCCTGGCAGAGGCCCTTTGAAGCTCATCCAGGGCCTCTTTCAAGAGTTTTTCCGGGCTTCCGATCATGCGGCAAGGCTTGCCTTCGCTATCGTTACAACCTTTGAGAACGCCGCCGGGTCATGGACGGCCATATCCGCAAGGGCCTTCCTGTCCATGGCTACGTTCGCCCTGAGGAGGCCGTTTATAAGCCTGCTGTAGGTGATGTCGTTCATCCTCGCGGCAGCGTTGATCCTGGCGATCCAGAGGCTCCTTATTTCCCTCTTCTTTGATTTTCTGTGGGCGTACGCGTACGCCATGGCCCTGTCTACTGCTTCGGTAGCTATGCGGTAAAGGCTCCCTCTGCCGGCCCTGTATCCCTTTGAGGCCTTAAGGACCTTCCTTCTTTTTTTCTTGGCGTGTACGCCTCTTTTTACCCTCGGCATGACTGCTGCTCCTTTCGAATTTTAATGACTCCCGTCAAACCCCGCAGGTTTAATGGAGCATCTTTTTGATTGAATCCTCGTGCGTCTTCGAGATGAGGGCGGGTTTACCCAGCGTCCTCTTTACGCTCTTGGTCTTGCTGGTAAGGATGTGCCTCATTCCGGCCTTTCTCCTCTTTACCTTACCGGTCCCGGTTATCTTGAACCTCTTTGCTGCACCCTTGTTCGTCTTAAGTTTCGGCATCTCTTCTCCCCTTCCGATCAGGTTTACTGTTATTCATGGCAAATCACTTCTGCTGCAAAGGAGCCACCAACATCGTCATATTGCGGCCCTCGAGCTTTGGCGGGGCCTCTATCGTCGCAACGTCCTTAAGCTCGTCGGCCACGCGTTTAAGCATCGCCATACCTAGTTCCGTATGAGTTATCTCGCGGCCCTTGAAGACTATGAATACCCTCACCTTGTCGCCTTCGCTGAGGAACCTCTTTATATTACGCAGTTTGAACTGGAAGTCGTGCTCCTCAGTCTTGCCGCGAAGCTTCATTTCCTTTATCTGGATCACGGTCTGCTTTTTCTTGGCGTCCTTGGCTTTCTTGCTCATCTGATACTTGTATTTGCCGTAATCCATTATGCGGCAGACCGGCGGGGTAGCGGTAGCGGCTATCTCCACAAGGTCAAGCCCGGCGGCCTCCGCGGCGCTTAGAGCATCCTTTGTCTGCATGACGCCAAGCTGGTTGCCGTTGGCGTCTATCACTCTCACCTGCGGCACCCGTATCATCCTGTTTATGCGAACCGTTTCTTTTGCTATAAAAACTCACCTTCCTTTCGGTTTGTTTTGAGACTGTATAAGCTTTATGAATTCATCGAC
>DAIDBB010000036.1 GCA_027310325.1 bacterium
CTACTACTTTAATGCGTTAACCCGCAATGGCAGCTTTTCAATTTTTCAGTTTTACGAGACTATGTGGGCAAACCGGGGGATGTTTTCGTAAAATAAAAACCCCCGGATTCAGCTTCCGGGGGCCTGCGATCTATGTAACCGCTTACGAAAGGGCTATCGCGCCCACAAGCGTAGTTACGAGTATGAAGAACGCTGCGAAATTTATAATTTGTCAACTCTGTTCGTAAACTTCCCCTAAAAGTACTCTTAATTGATAGGCTATAGACGAGTGTTTCCTGTTTGGCAGTCTTTTTTGCCAATTGTCTAATGGACAAAAAATGGAAATTGCGGCTTTTAAGATAAAATTAGAACTTATGCGCGTGCAGACGGCATTTGCCATGTTGGAAAATCTATTTGTACCCTTCGAATTCATCGTGGGTTCGCCAGTCGGTCTGTCCCCACCGGGATATACTTTTATGCTGTCAGACCGGATGTTCTATTCTTCAAGCCCTTCAGCTTAAGCCCTTCTTAGAAAAAAGCTTCAACATCGTTTTAGCAGCCTCGAATTATATGAGAAGAAGGTTTTCTCCTCCAAAACCTTTTCATACCCGATACTTATAAACAATTCCTCGGATTCTTTGATTATAGGGGCCGTGCCTCCGAAGCGGTGTTCTTTTACAATAAGGATGCCGCCTGGTCTTAGTACCCTGTCCACTTCACTTACCGTCTCCTTAAGCTCCCCTTCTCTATATATCTCTTCAAGGACGTTTGCGCATACCACGACATCACAGGAACCGCCAGGAAGTCCCAGCGAAGAAGAATTGCATAGAATAGGAATGACATTTCGGTATCTGAAGGAAGGAATCTTACGGTCAACCTTGTGGAGCATCGACTCTTCTATATCCTGGGCATAAATCCTTCCCTTCTCGCCCACTATACTGGAAAGGGCCTCAGTGAAAAAGCCCGGACCGCACCCTACCTCCAGAATGTAATCGCCCTCTTTAACCCCCATATTCCTCAAAAACTTCTCCCTGTTTATGAGAAGCCTTCTAACAGGGTTGTCCAAAAAAACGGCAAGAGCCGGAGGGAAAGGGCTTTTGGGTAAAGTGTTCATAGTCTTGTCCAGGCAAAGATGACAATCCAAGCGATTATGCCTTTTTGCCGAGCACGGCGTATTGATACTGTTCCAGCAGCTTAGGATCATCTATCGACCCGTGATGATGTACCTGCCTCCAACGTCCTTCGATCTTTTTATATATGCGGGAGGTACGGATGGAAAGCTTCACCTCCGTATCTTGGATACGCAAATAGCCGCGCTCCCTGCCCACCACATAAAACATGTCCGCAGTTTCATGTATGGTATAGTCGTAGAATTCCACATAGACTTTTGCCTGGCCATTGAAGATGCGCTCGTAGACCCCTTGATCTCTTTCCATCCGCGCTTTATCCCGCCGAGGGGGTTGTCCATCGCAGCCTCACCGACGCAGGCTTATTTACACCAAATGCAACCCAGCTTCTTGTCTTGACAATAGGGATAGGTTTAATCTTCATTCGACCAGTTCCTCTCCATCATCTCAAGATAGCCATCGTTGAAAGCGCGATAAAATTGGACAAGTACCTGATAATGCGATGACGAATCTGCTTGCCCCTCTTTTCCTGTTATTGCCTGCTGTATCGGTTCCACGTCGGTTTACACCCCACAGAATATGCATTTATGCCGTATCATCTACAGGTACGCTTGTAAAGTCCTCTCTCGATTTCATATCTTTCTGCTTCTCTAATATCCACTCTTTCCACAGCAG
>DAIDBB010000051.1 GCA_027310325.1 bacterium
CGCTCCTTACCATGAAGTGCTATAAAGACGCGGGACGCAAGGGTTCCATCGCCGTTCCGGTCACCGCCTCCAGGGCCATAGACCGCCTTGCCGATACCTACGGGTTTTCGGTCGTAAGGACCAAGACAACGACAAGGGGCCTTATGGAGGCGGCTACCGTCGAGGACACGATACTCGTTGGAGAGCCCACGGGCGGGTTCATATTCCCCGAGTTCCAGCCGAACTTCGACGGTATGTACGCGATAGCGAAGATCCTCGAGATGCTTTCCATTCAGAACGCCAGGTTCCATAAGCTCATAAGGGAAATACCGCCTAGCGTAATGCTCTCCGAAAGGGTGCCGTGCTCGTTCGAGCAGAAGGGCATGATAATGAGGAGGCTGGCCGAGGACTCACGGGGAAAGGACACCGTCCTCATAGACGGGATAAAGATAAACTTCGGCGACGACTGGATAGTCGCGTTCCCGAGCCAGGACCAGCCCTGCTTCCACCTCGTGGCCGAAGCGTCCACTGAGCCGGAGACAAAGGCCCTCATAGCGAAGTACTTCGAGAAGATAAAGAAATGGCAGAAGTGACTTACTTTCTTTTTCGAGAAAAAGAGAGTAAGCAAAGAAAAAGCAATGTTGGCGTACCATCCAAATTCGCGGCCATGTCCGGCGGGAATCTTAATGCCGAAAAACGGAAGGTAAGATGATAACCCTCACCGTCGGCCCTCTTGAGGTAAACTGCTACATAATCTGGGACAGCCTTACCCGCGAGGCATTTATAATTGACCCCGGCGGCGAGGCGGACAAGATAAGGGAGGTAGTAAAAAAAGAGGGCCTCAAGGTCAGATACATCGTGAATACCCACGGGCATTTCGACCACGTGGGCGCGGACGGCGAGCTCAAGGCCGCTTTCAACGCGCCCGTTGCGATTCACGGGAAGGATGTTCCGCTACTCGAGGACGCTCACGAGCACGGTCTGTTTTTCGGGGTCGAGACCCCGAAGCAGCCCGCCCCTGACATACTCCTCGAAGGCGGAGAGGAATTAAAGGCCGGCGGGCTAACTCTTGGCGTCATTCATACACCCGGCCATACGAAAGGCGGCATATGCCTCTACGCCAGAAAAGAGGGGCTCCTCTTCACGGGCGACACCCTTTTTGCCGGGTCCGTCGGCAGGAGCGACTTCGAGGGCGGCTCCCATGAGGAGCTTATGGATTCGATAACCGAAAAGATATTGCCCCTCGGCGACGGCGTCTCGGTGCTTCCGGGCCACGGGCCGCGCTCGACAGTAGGGGAGGAGAGGGAGTCAAACCCCTTTATAGCGGGCGAGGGAACGGGAAGGGACTGATTTGATAATAAGGGACAAAAAGATAGTCCTCGGCGTGACCGGCGCGATCTCGGCGTACAAGGCGCTGGAACTTGCGAGGCTCCTCGTCAAGGCCGAGGCGACGGTACTGCCCGTCATGACGAGATCGGCCCATGAGTTCATAAGCCCCCTAAGCCTTTCTACGCTTGCGAAAAACCCTGTCTCAACAGGGCTTTTCGAGCTTACTGAAGGGAGCAAAATTAGCCACATAGACCTTGCCCAGGGCGCGGACCTTATTATCGTGGCCCCGGCAACCGCCAACGTCCTCGGCAAGGCGTCAACAGGCGTGTGCGACGACCTCCTTACGACGATAATCGCCGCCGCTACGGTACCGGTCCTTTTCGCCCCTTCGATGAACTGCCATATGTGGGAAAACCCGGTCGTACGCAGTAACGTCGCGAAACTTAAATCCCTCGGATACCTTTTCGCGGGCCCCGCGGAAGGGGAGCTTGCCTGCGGCTACGAGGGGCTCGGAAGGCTCGCCCCGGTCGAGGACATAATGGAAGCGGCAGAAGAGGCCTTGAGGAGAAAAGACTTGAAGGGCGAAAAGGTCCTCGTGACGGCAGGGCCGACGCGCGAGGCGATAGACCCGGTAAGGTACGTCTCCAACGCCTCGTCCGGAAGGATGGGCTATGCACTGGCGAAAGCGGCGCGTAGAAGAGGGGCCGAGGTCGTCCTTATAAGCGGGCCGTCGCATCTGCCGAGGCCTTCGGGCAACATCACCTTCGTGCGGGTGGAAAGCGCGCAGGAGATGTACGACGCGTGCGTGACCTACTATCCACAGTCGACCATCGTCGTGATGTCCGCGGCGGTCGCCGACTACAGGCCCGTAAAGAGCTACCCGGCGAAGGTGAAGAAGGAAGCCGAGATGCTTACTGTCGAGCTCGAAAGGACGCAGGACGTCCTCAAGTACATGGGCAAAAAGAAAAAAGACCAGTTCCTCGTGGGCTTCGCCCTCGAGACCGAAAACCTCGAGGAAAACGCCCGGAAGAAACTGAAGGAAAAAAACCTCGACCTTGTCGTCGCCAACAGCCCCGCCGGGCTCGATAGCGAACTCAACCAGGTCACCATCATAAACAGGGAGAACGAAACAGAGGTCCTCCCGGCCCTTCCTAAAGATGAGATAGCCGAAAGGATACTCGATACCGTCGTCAATATGAAGTCCGCCTGACTGGCGCTGAGAAACTTTTTGAGAGAACCTTTTTTATAAAAAGTTTCTCTCAACCTGGGAAAGAACTGAAAATCTTTGAAGGGGGCCTGGGGGAAATCTTTCTATAGAAAGTTTCCCCCAAAGAGTTTTTCACGCCTTCGGCGAGTCGATCCATCTAAGGGCGTTATCGAGCGCCTCTTCCCAGTCCTTGCCCTGCCTGCGGATCGATTTAAGCCTCCTTCTCATGTGCGCTGCGGCGTTCAGGCTGTGCTTGCCGGTAGGGTCTTTCTTGCAGCAGGCCGCGCCGTGCTGGTTAAGGAGGAAGTCTTTAACTGAATCGAGGGAGGCGTTAAAGTATTTTTCCCTGTCCTCCCCGTCAAGAGACCACTTCGACGAGGCCGAAAGTAGAGTGAGCATGATGTGCCAGTGCTCGAAGCTCTGGATGGAGTGGAGTCCGGAGAATATCCTCTTGTTGGTCTTGAAGGAAAGCGGGCTGTCCTCGATGATCGAGTCGAGGAGGAGGTCGTTTTCAGGGTCTATCTCCTTAAGTATTTTTTTGGGCAACTGCCAGGTCCTCTTGTCGGCGAGCGCGTCGAACCTCAATTCCCAGTAGATGTGCCTGAGGATGTTGGTAGAGAAGGAGCGGAGCATCATCTCGGGTATGAACTGGTTGTGGGCGACCGTGTCCGCGGCGAGGTGGCTCAGGTACCCGTAGGCGAAGGCCTTCTGCGGGTCGTTCTGGGCCTTTCGGAGGAGCTTGAATCCCATCTTCCAGTGGTGGCAGTGTTTGAGCTCCTCTACGAGGTTTTTTCCGACGACTATGTCGGCGCTTATGTTGCCGTAAAGAAAGTCGTAAGGGAAGTTCTCGAGAAGCGCCCTCAACGGAAGGGCGAAACCCGCCGCGTCGTTCAAAACGGCTGTGGCAACCTCCAGGTGTGTTGCCGGGCCCCAGGCGAAAGCCGGGTGCGGGAGGAGAAGGACGAAGGCAAAAGAAAGGATCATGGCAAAAAACATATAATTATATGCTATCCGATGGAGCCGGGATTGTAAAGCGTTTTGAAAAGTATCGCGATAATTATAGCTGAAAATGGACGCCGGGAGTGGTAGTATGGTGGCTACGGAGGGCATGAAGATGGACCTCGGAAAGGAATATGAAGCAATATTAGCCGCCGCGGCGGGACACCTTGAGCTGCTTTTGCTTTCCGGCGTATCGACGCTGCCGCCTGCCGGGAAAAGGCAACAGGCCCCCGGGTGCGACGGGTGCTCTCTACACAGGGCAGGGAGAAATATCATAAGGGGGGAGGGGAGCGCAAAGGCCGGGCTCATGTTCGTGGGAGGAGCGCCCGGCAATCACGACGAGGCCTCGGGAAGGCCTTTTTCAGGTCCTGCCGGCGGGCTCCTTACGAAGATAATAAACGCGATGGGTCTTAACCGGGAGGACGCATATATTTGCCACGCGTTAAGGTGCAGTGCCCCGGAAGGCGCGGGCCCTCTCGATGAAGAGAGCTTATCGTGCAGGCCCTTCCTTGAAGAAGAGGTCCGGAACGTCTCTCCGAGGGTCATCGTTGCGTTCGGTGAATTGGCAACAAAGGCCTTTCTCGGCAGTACACCGTTTAATGAGGCGAGAGGGAGGTTCCACGCGTACCGGGACAGGCTCATCATGCCGACTTACAGCCCGGCTACACTCCTTAAAAGGCCCGAACTCAAGGCAGACGCCTGGAAAGACATGCAGATGGTCATGGCGGAGCTCAAAAAGGCAGGCCCTAAACGCTGATTTGAAAAAAGCCTGAATCGCTGGTAGAATCCATTTATGACAAACAGGACGCTCAGGCGATTTTTATTTTCATTTCTAGTTCTCCTTATCCTCTCCGCACCCGCCGATTCATCCGCAAAGGAGGTCTTTTTCGTTGAGGTCAGCGGCATAGTAAACCCGGTCATGGCCGAGTACATAACCGGAAGCCTCGTCAAGGCCGCTAACGAGAAAGCCGAGGCCTTCATAATCGAGCTCGACACCCCCGGCGGCCTCGACTCCTCGATGCGCGATATAGTCAAGGCGATACTTTCTTCCGAGGTGCCGGTCGTCGTTTACGTCGCGCCATCGGGCGCGAGGGCCGCATCGGCAGGGGTGTTCATCACGTACGCGGCCAACGTGGCGGCCATGGCCCCGGGCACCAACATAGGCTCTGCCCATCCCGTTACGATGTTCGGCGAGAAGATGGACAGCACCCTGGAAAAAAAGGTCGAGAACGACGCCGCCGCTTACATAATGAGCATAGCGGAGAAGAGAAACAGGAACTCCGCCTGGGCCGAGAAGGCGGTGCGCGAAAGCGCCAACATCACTGCAGACGTGGCGTTGAAGCTCAAGGTCATAAACTTTATCGCGGAAAATAGGAATGAACTTCTCTCCAGGCTCGACGGGATGAAGGTAGAAACGCTTACGGGCCCGCGCGTCATGATGACAAAGGGCGCAGCCGTCAAAGAAGTCGGGATGAGCGTCAGGTATAGGATACTGGACATAATAAGCAACCCGAACGTCGCCTACATATTGATGATGATAGGCCTCATTGGCCTTTACTTCGAGCTTTCAAACCCCGGGGCCGTGCTTCCGGGGGTGATCGGGGCCGTTGCTCTGGTGCTTGCGTTCTACGCCTTCCAGACGCTTCCGATAAACTACGCGGGGCTCATTCTCATAGGCCTCGGAATCGTACTTTTTATCCTCGAGATAAAGGTGGCGAGCTACGGGCTCCTTACGGTCGGCGGGATAGTCTCCCTTCTTTTGGGGTCT
This sequence comes from bacterium, assembly GCA_027310325.1. GTDB lineage: Bacteria > Desulfobacterota > GWC2-55-46 > GWC2-55-46 > GWC2-55-46 > JAKAIQ01. The sequence goes on from DAIDBB010000051.1 coordinate 5,283, forward strand.
CTCATGCTCTTCAGGTCACCGCTGCCCTTCATGAGGCTTTCGATATGGGTAATCCTTCCGACCGTGGTCTTCGTGACCGCTTTCATACTCGGGACCATGTACTATGCGCTCCGTATCCACAGGAGGAGGCCGGTAAGCGGCGCCGAGGAACTCGTCGGAAGGGAATGCGCGGCGGCGAATGACTTCGAGGGCGGGCAGGGCAAGGTCTTCATAGAGGGCGAATACTGGAACGCGTCATGCGACGAGCCCGTTAAAAAAAATGAGACCGTAAGGGTCGTCGAGGTCAAGGGGCTTCTTTTAAAAGTTGAAAAAAAATGATATGAGATAAGAAAAGGGGGTCTTATGGAATATTTCGGCGTGGGGACCATTTTTTTAATCGTCATCGTTCTAATCTTTCTCTGGAGCGCCATAAAGATACTCCCCGAGTATGAAAGGGGGGTCATTTTCTTTCTCGGCAGGTTTCAGGCGGTAAAGGGCCCTGGGCTCATAATACTCCTGCCCGCGGTGCAGAGGATGATAAGGGTGAGCCTCAGGACCGTTGCGCTCGACGTCCCGCCGCAGGACGTCATCACAAGGGATAACGTCTCGGTGCGCGTAAGCGCCGTCATATACTTCAGGGTCGTGGCGCCCGATAAGTCGGTGATAGCCGTCGAGAATTACCTCTACGCCACAAGCCAGCTCGCCCAGACGACCCTAAGAAGCGTATGCGGCCAGGCCGAGCTTGACGAGCTCCTCTCCGAGAGGGACAAGATAAACAAGCACATCCAGGAGATACTCGACAAGCAGACCGAGCCCTGGGGCATAAAGGTGGGACTTGTCGAGGTCAAGGCCATCGATCTGCCGGAAGAGATGAAAAGGGCGATGGCCAAGCAGGCCGAGGCTGAAAGGGAGAAGAGGGCCAAGATAATACACGCCGAGGGCGAGTTCCTGGCGGCGCAGAAGATATTCGACGCCTCCGAGGTCATAAGCAGGAACCCGGTAAGCCTTCAGTTGAGGTACCTTCAGACGCTTACCGAGATAGCGGCCGAGAAGAACTCTACCATACTATTTCCGCTCCCCATGGACCTCATCAAGCCATTTTTGAGGATGATGAAGGCCGACGAGGGCGGCAAATAGCGGATACGGACACCATTTTGACCGGACATGGCTGAAACCAAGGGCTCGCCAGGACACAGACAGAGGCTCAAGGAGAGGTACCTCAAGGCCTCGATCGACGGATTTCACGACTATGAGGTCCTCGAGATCCTTTTGACCTACGCGATACCCCGCAGGGACGTCAAGCCCCTTGCCAAGTCGCTCATCCAGCGCTTTAGAAGCCTAAAGGGGGTTCTTGAGGCGGGGATCGACGAGCTTTCATCGATAAAAGGGGTAGGTGAAAATACCGCGATGTTCCTCCTTTTGGTCAAGGGGGCCGCTTTCGCGTACCCAAGGGAAGAGGGGCAGGCGCGGGGCGTAATCCGCTCGGCCCCGCAGGCGATAGAGCTCGTAAGGGCCCTGGACGGGGACGAGGGTGAAAGGTTCCTGGCCATATGCCTCAACTCGAAAAACGAGGTCATCGAGGTCGAAACCCTCCATGCCGGCGCCATGGAGATGACCTCGGTATCCGCGAGGGCGATGATAGAAAAGGCGATCAAACATAACGCCCGCTCGGTCATCTTCGTCCACGCCCTGCCGGAAGCCCGCGAAAAAGGCCACGCGAGGACCAATAACGAAAAATATCTTTCCCAGGAGCTGTCCTCGGCAGCCTCTGCCGTCGATATAATAGTCCACGATTATCTTATAAGCGGGAAGAACGATTTCCTGAGCGCACGCGAAAAGGGCTGGCTCAGGTAGTTTCGGAGGTTTTCCGGGGAGTTCAGTCTTTAAGTAGCTCGGGAACGGGCGCGAGGTAGACGACGTTCCGTGAAAGGTCCTTGGCGCGGTACATCGCCCTGTCCGCGATCTTAAGGAGCTCTTTCTTGTCCTTCGTGTGGACTGGGTAGGTGGCTATGCCGATAGACGCCGTGACCCTTACGTCGAGGTTCTCATCGGCAAGGAAGCGGTGGTTCTCTATGGCGCTTCTTATCCTCTCGGCTATCCTGTACGCGACGTTATAGTCCGCGTCCAGAAGTATTACGACGAACTCGTCGCCGCCGTATCTTATGACCGTATCGACCTCTCTCACGCACTTGTTAAGGATCTTGCCCGTCTCGACGAGCGCCTTGCTGCCGACGAGATGGTCGTTAAGGTCGTTTATCTTCTTGAAATTATCGAGGTCAAGGAAGAGTATCGTCACCGGGGTAAGGAGCCTGTCGGCCCTTTTGATCTCCTTGTCCAGGGCGGCTTCAAGGTACTTGCTGTTATAAAGGCCCGTCAGGGGGTCGATGAAGGCCATCTCTTTCGCCTCGGAGTACTTCTGGGCGTTCTCAAAGGCGTTTGAAGCGTGCTCGGCTATAAAAGTGACGTTCTTGACGTCCCGCATGCCGTAATTGGACCTGTTCCTGCCCAGGGCGAGCATGAACCCGGCCACGTTCTGTCCCTTTGTCACCGGGGCAAGGAGGACCGACCCGAAGTCCTTCAACTCCCCGCCGTCTTCGCCGAACTCGGATTTGTCTATTACGGTAACGCTCTTAAGCCCCCTCAGGTCCTTTTCAAAGCGCTCCTTCAAGGCGCTTACGACCTTCTCGCCCTCGTTCAAGCCTATGTGCCTGAGGGACTTTATTTCGAGCTCCTTTCCGTCTTCGTCGTAAAAGATGAATATCCCGGCGTCGGCCGGTATTATCTGCATGAGCGCGTCAAGCGAGATGTTATAGAGCCTTGTTATGTCGATGGTCGAGAGTATGGTCCTCGAGACCTCGAAGAGCTTAAGGGACTGCCTCATCTCGATATTCTCTTCGAGGAGCTTTTTCTTTTCCAGGCAGCCTGTTACGGTATGGATGAGCTCGTCTTCGTTAAGCGGCTTCCTTATGTAGTCGAAGGCGCCGTTCTTAAGCGCCTCTACCGCCGTATCTATCGAGCCGTGGCCCGTCACGACGATGACGTCCACAAGGGTATTCTTCTGCTTTGTCCTTTGAAGCACCTCCATGCCGCTTACGTCCGGCATGACGAGGTCCGTTATGACGACGTCAAAGTCCTCGTTCTCAATAAGGCTTATCGCCTCGTTCCCTTTTGAGGCGAGCTTCACAGCGTAGCCCCTCGACATGAGCATATCCGAACAGACTGTCCTGAAAAACGCGTCGTCGTCTACTATAAGTATTTTACCTTTGTCCATGACGGGTCTCTTGAAGGCAATCTCAAGCGTTCGGAAGCGATTTGCGATTGAAAGCCAGCCTGTTATGGGAGCTTCAAAGGCCTAGATATCACTGCTAGATTAGCAAAAAAGCCCGATTTGGTCAATAGAACGTGAACGCAGCCTGCCGCAAATGCCCTTTAAGGGCTGGTCAAAACGGGCGATGCAATGACCAATCCTCGCCATGCATAATATCGTCATTTATGGCGGAATTCTTTAAATTTTAAATTATCCCCAAAACTCACCGGGTCTGCCGTTAAAAGGGCTTTCTTGACAACAAGTTTTTTTGGGCAATAATTCTAATAACATACGGGATACCGGGGCCCTGTTCCAACCCGGAAAATGAACGCTTCCGGAACGGACTGGCGGATGAAAAAAGTCTTGGGTTTTTCGGTTATTTACCTGATAATTCCGTTAATTATCTCGGGGTGCGGGGGTAGCGGGGGCGGAAACCCGCTCGCCGGCGGCTTCTTCGCCCTTCAGGTATCGGCCGGCAATCTTCATACCTGCGCGGTGCAGAGCAACGGGCAGGTCAAGTGCTGGGGGGTTAATAGTTCCGGACAGCTCGGCGACGGCACCGGGGGCGGCTCGTTCCTGCCGGTCACGGTAGCAAACCTCTTTAACGTATCGGAGGTTTCCGCCGGGGGAAGGCATACCTGCGCCAGGTTGAAAGACGGGACCGTCCAATGCTGGGGAGATAACACCTTCGGACAGATGGGCAACAATGGTTCCATCTTTACGCCGCCCTTCTTTACGCCGACACAGGTATCCGATATAACGAAAGCGGTAAGCATTTCTGCGGGGGAAAACCATTCTTGCGCCGTCCTGAGCGACGGGACAGTAGCGTGTTGGGGAGATAATACCTACGGCCAGCTCGGAAACGGCACGAGAAACCCGACGCTGACCCCCGTCAAGGTCTCGGGGATAAATACCGCAACGGACGTTTCAGCGGGCGGGAGCCACACATGCGCGCTCCTTGTGGACGGGTCGGTCTTCTGCTGGGGGAACAATAGCTCCGGCCAGCTTGGAAACGGCACGTCGTTCACGGACACCCCTCCGACCCCTGCGTTCTCAACGGTCCCTCTAGAGGCGAACCTCACGGGCGCTACCTCAATAGCTACGGCAGCCGGCGCCAACCATACGTGCGCCGTCATAACCGGCGGCACGGTCAGATGCTGGGGGGATGATACCTTCGGCCAGATCGGCCAACCGTACACGCCAATCGGCGTTGTCGCCAGCGGCCCGGTATTCATAACGTTCTCGACATTCCCGGTCCCGGTGACGGACGTCTCAACCGCCGTCGGGGTCACGGCCGGGGCCCGGCACTCATGCGCCAACCTCTCTGGAGGAGGGGTACAATGCTGGGGGGACGATTCGTCCGGTCAGCTCGGGAACGGAGCATTTTTCGGCCCAGCCCCGGTTGCCATCGATCTTCCCAACACGACATGGCTGCCTGTAAGCGTCAAAAACCTCGTGACGGCAACGCAGGTCGACGCCGGGTTTTCGCACACCTGCGCGCACCTTTCAAACAACATCATCGCCTGCTGGGGAGACAACAGCGCCGGCCAGCTCGGGACCGGAAACAACATCGAGACCTCGAATATACCTCTCGGCGTAGCCGACTGAAATGAAGCGATATAGCCTCAAGACCGCGCCCTTTAAGCCCGTCTCCCATGACCCTCACTTAAGGAAAAGGGTCCTCATGGAGGAAAGGCACCTTTGCGTGACGCATATAAGCCACATAATCCTCGAGCCGGGGAACATAGCCTCGCCTCACGTCCACCCGTCGGCCTCGGAGATCTTCTACTGCATAAGGGGCGGGGCGCTCTTCAAGGTAATGGGCAGCGCCGTTACAATGGAAAGCGGCGACTGCCTCATTATAGAGGCCGGAGAGGAACACTCCATAGATAAGGTCCTCGAAGAGACCGAACTCCTCTACTTCCATGCACTGGCCGGATAGGCGCTCTGTTTAAAATTCCTTAAATTGGGGAAAAATGGTATCATGGGCGGATGATCTACCTCGATAACGCCGCCACATCGTTCCCGAAGCCCGAGCCGGTCTACCGGAGGATCGACGAGATACTCCGTAAGATAAGCGGAAACCCCGGTAGGGCAAGCCACCGCATGGCGCTTGAAGCGAGCCGCGTCATATTCAAAAGCCGCGAGCTTGTCGCAAGGCTCATAAACGCCCCGGACTCTTCCAGGGTAGCGTTCACCAAGAACGCCACCGAGGCGGTAAATATCGCCCTTAAAGGCCTCTTAAAGAAGGGCGACCACGTTGTCACGACCACCTTTGAGCACAACTGCGTGGTAAAGACCCTCGCAAGGCTCGAGAGAGAAGGGGTATCTGTCTCGAAGGTAAGGCCGGACAAGGAAGGGTTCCTCGATGTCCGGGACATAGCCGGGGCGATGAGGAAGACTACGAAGATCGTCTGCGTGGCGCACGCGTCTAACGTATTCGGGGCCATACAGGACATAAGCTCCATAGGCAGGGCCGTCAGGGAAAACGGGGCGCTTTTTCTCGTGGACGGCGCCCAGACCGTTGGGGCTGTGCCGGTCGACGTTGAGAGCATGAACATAGACATCCTGGCGGCAACCGGCCATAAGGCGCTATTCGGCCCCCAGGGCACAGGGTTTCTGTACGCGAGGGCCGGAGTGGAGCCCGACCCGCTTGTAGACGGGGGCACGGGCGAGATAACTTCAGTCCTCGAGATGCCCGAGAGGCTCGAGGCAGGGACCATGAACGCCCCTGGCGTCGGGGGATTGGGTGCAGGGGTGGAGTACGTGTTGAATGAAGGCGTGGAAAAGATAAGGGTCTACGAAGAAGGGCTCGTCGAAGGGATATTAAAGGGCCTCAAGGCCATAGACGGGGTGTCGATAATCGGCCCCCTTGACGCACGGAGGAGGGTGGGGCTTGTGGCCTTCAATGTAAATGGGATGGTCTCGGCCCCGGTCGGCACCAGGCTCGACGACGATTTTTCCATAATGGTCAGGTGCAATACCCACTGCGCCCCTGAGGCGCACAGGGAGGCGGGCACATTTCCGGCAGGCGCCGTGAGGGTAAGCCCCGGCTATTTTACAAAACCCGCGGAGATAGAGGAGTTCCTGAGGGCCATACGGACGATAGCCGGAAAATAACGGTCCCTTTTGTTTCATCGCTAAAAAATGCTTATACTTGGAATAGAGACATCGTGCGACGACACTGCGGCGGCTGTCGTGGAGGACGGATACAGGGTCCTGTCTTCGGTCGTCTCCTCGCAGGATTCCGTCCACGCCAGATACGGCGGCGTTGTGCCCGAGCTCGCCTCGCGAAGGCACATCGAAGAGATAATACCCGTCGTTGCGGAGGCGCTTAAGAGGGCGGGCCTTGAGCTTAAAGACATCGAGGGCATCTCGGTTACCCAGGGCCCGGGGCTTGTCGGCTCGATACTCGTCGGGCTTTCCTTTGCCAAGTCCGTTTCTTACGTGCGGGGGCTCCCGCTTACCGGGGTAAACCACATAGAGGCCCACGCGCACGCCGCGTTTCTGAGAGAAGGCGAAGCCTTCAGAGAAGCCCCTGAATTCCCGTTCGTCGCCCTCATAGTCTCTGGCGGACACACCACACTGCTTCTCCTCGAAGACTACACGCGATACAGGGTCCTGGGGCAGACGATCGATGACGCGGCGGGCGAGGCGTTCGATAAGGTCGCGAAGCTCCTGGGGCTCGGATACCCGGGAGGGGCCGTCATAGACAGGCTCGCGAAGGAAGGAAACCCCCTCTACGTCGAGTTCACCCGTCCGTACATGGCCAAGGGCAATCTCGATTTCAGCTTCAGCGGCATAAAGACCGCCGTACGTAACTTCGTAGGGGGCTTCAAGGAGGCGACGCCTGAGGACTCCATAAAGGACCTTGCGGCAAGCTTTCAGGAGGCTGTCGTGGACGTCCTCGTAAATAAGGCGCTCCGGGCGCTACGCGCATCCGGCGCGAGCGACCTTGTCGCTGCCGGAGGGGTGGCGTGCAACTCGAGGCTCCGGACAAAGCTTCAGGAGGCCGCGCAGAAAGAAGGGGTGCGGCTTTTCATTCCCCCGCCGTATTTCTGCTCGGATAACGGGGCGATGGTCGCGGCCCTCGGGTTCCACCGGTTGAGGAAAGGCATGGTGGCCTCTTTGGACTTGAACGCCCGCCCGACGTCTGATTTTTGAAGCGCCCCAAATTGTCAAAGTCTGCGGCATTTAAAATGCAACATGAACCCTTCGATAAAGAAAGACCCTTTCCCCGCGCGAAAAAAAAGTTCGGGCAACACTTCCTTTTAGATAAAAACATCATAAGAAAGATAGTCTCGGCCGCGCATATTGTCCCCGGTGACCGTGTCATCGAGATAGGCCCGGGAACTGGCGCGCTTACCGAGGGGCTTCTTGAGGCCGGCGCCCGCGTGCTGGCCGTAGAGGTAGATAGAGACATGGTCGGGTTCCTTAAAGAGAGGTTCCCGGACCTCGAAGTCATAAAAGAGGACGCCCTGAGGCTTTCATATATGGGGCTCTCGAAGGAGCGGGCGGTCAGGTTCAAGGTCGTATCGAACCTTCCCTACAATATCTCGGGGCCGATACTCGCCAAATTTCTTTCCGAGAGGGAGGCCTTTACCAGGCTCGTACTCATGTTCCAGAAAGAGGTCGCCGAAAGGCTCGTAGCTGGGCCCGATACAAAGGCGTACGGCGCGCTATCGGTCTTCACGCAGGCCTTTACGGACGTTAAGATCGAGTTCAACGTGTCGAAGAGCCTCTTTACCCCGAGGCCCAAGGTCGATTCGAGCGTAGTAAGCATCGATATCCTGCCGGAGCCGAAGGTCGAGATACAAAATGAAGCGTTCTTCAAGTCGGTCGTAAGGGCCGCCTTCGGCACCCGGAGAAAGACCCTTCTAAACGCCCTTAAAGGCCTCGGGCTTGAAAAGGTCGTGGTAGCCGCTGCTCTTGAGGATGCGGGGATCGACCCCCAAAGGAGGGGAGAGACGCTCGATCTAAAGGAATTCAGCCGCCTTGCGCGTACGCTATCGAGGTTGAAAAGCGCCGGATAGAAGGCGGATTTTCGGTCGATATCCACCGCAAAGGTCAATATCAAACATTTGCTTTTTCTTTGCTTGCTTTCTTTTTCTCGAAAAAGAAAGTAAGAGAGTTTGACTTTTTATCCGGCCTGAGATAATT
>DAIDBB010000066.1 GCA_027310325.1 bacterium
GGACCGGTCTTTATAGAAGTGCGTTATGAGGGAGTCGGGGCCGCACCCGAAGTTCGTTATATAGACGGCGTAAAGCCTCGGGTCGTCCCGGAGTATCCGGGTGGTCGCGAGTATCCTCTGTCCGCTCTTCCAGTACATGTCGGCGGCGAGCGTGTCGTCTACCGCTTCATCTATCGGGAGCATGTCGTAGGGGATGGCGATAGTGCCCATGGCGCGGAGCTTCTGCGGGAGCTCGAGGTTTATGCCGGAATCGGTCGTATTGTACGACCTTCCGACGATCACCAGCGCCGTGTCCTCGGGCTTGAGGCCGTCCATGACCTCCTTTCCTCTGGCAAGCAACCTCTTCTGGAACTCGTCCTGGGCGACGAAGGCGGCCTTCAGCGCCCTGTCGACGGCGGCCCTGTCCCTGCCGAGCGTCTTGCCGAAGTCGTAGATCTCTTTCTTCAATCCCGCTTCCCTCTGGTTGAAGTGGAACACAGGGGCCAGGACCTCGATGCCCGCCTTCCTGAAGTCAAAGGCCGACTGCGAGAGGTACGGTATCGTCTGGACGTACGGGCAAAGTACCGTGTGCTGGTGGCCGGGCTTCGCGGGCCTCAAGTTTACGATACTCGGAAGGAATATCTTCTTTACGCCCTTTTCCATGAGCTCGTTTACGTGGCCGTGCGCCACCTTAATGGGGAAGCAGGTCTCGGTAACTATCTTTTCTATGCCGTTCTTTATGATGTCCTTGTTCGTCGGGGAAGTGAGGTGGATCCTGTATCCCAACTGGTCGAAGAACGCCTTGAAGAACGGGTAGAGCTCGAACATGAATAGCATCCGGGGCATCCCGATCACCGGGGCGTCCTTTCCGGCCACTTTACCCGTGTACGAAGAGAAGAGTATCTTTTCCCTGTCCTTGTAAAGGTCGGGCAGGTGGGCGAACCGGGAGTCCTCCCTCTTTACGTCGTACTTCTCGCACCTGCCGCCGTAGTAGAGCGGGGCCTCGCCTTCCATGACGACCTTGCGGACGTTGCACACGTTCGAGCAGTCGCGGCACTCGAAGGATTGGAGCTCGTACTTCCTCTTCGAGAGGTCGAACCCCTTGAACTTCGTTTTCGCCCCGGGGGCCATCTCCCTCATGGCGAGTATCGCCGCGCCTATGGCGCCCGTGACGTCGTGGTTCTCCGGGACGCTTATGGTCTTACCCGTGACCTGGCCGAAGGCCGCGACGACCCCGAGGTTCGCGGCGGTGCCGCCCTGGAAAAATATCCTCTCGCCTATGCGCCTGTCTCCTACGACCCTGTTTAAGTAGTTGTGGACTATCGAGTACGACAGCCCCGCGACGAGGCCGTCCTTCTCGACGCCCCTTTGCTGGTAGTGGACCATGTCGGATTCGATAAAGACCGTGCACCTCTCGCCCATGGGAGGAGGGGCAGAGCAGCCGAGAGCGAGGTTGCTGAACTCGCCCTTTATGCTTATGCCGAGCCTTTCGGCCTGCTCTTCAAGGAACGAGCCGGTGCCGGCGGCGCAGACCTTGTTCATCTCGAAGTCCACGACCACTCCGCCCTTAAGCGCGATGTATTTTGAGTCCTGCCCGCCTATCTCGAAGATCGTATCGACCTCCGGGTCTATCGCGACCGCCGCCGTCGCCTGCGCGGTTATCTCGTTTCTTATGACGTCCGCGCCGATGAAGTCCCCGGTTAAGTACCTCCCGGAGCCCGTCGTGCCGACGCCTATTACGTTAACGAACTCCCCGCACTCCTCGGATACCTCCAGAAGCCCTTTCCTCACGGCCTCGAGCGGGCGGCCCGCCGTGGCGAGGTACCTCTTGGTTATGAGCTTCATCTCCCTGTCTATGAGGATTACGTTTGTGGACGTCGAGCCGACGTCTACGCCCAGGTAGGTATCTATCTTTACCCCGGGGGTAAATACGTAGCCTGTCCTCGATACGTTCTGCGAAGGGTGGTTCTCGGGGCGGACGAGCTTATCAAGAGATCTGTCGTTTTTCCTGCCGCTACGGAGGAACTCCTCGAGCTCGCCTACGCCCTTAAAGGCCCCGATCGCCTTCTTCCGTTCGAGGCAGGTGTACACCGACCCCAGGGCCCCCATGGATGCGAAGTGCTCGGGTATGACGTAGTTCGCGCCCTCGAGCTCCAGAACGTCCTTAAAGGCCTTTCTGACGCCGAGGTTGGCGGCGACGCCCCCCTGGAACGTTACGGGCGTTATGAACTCCTTGCCCTTGCCGATAGTGGCCTTGAAGTTCCGGGCGACGGCGTAACAGAGCCCGGCGACTATGTCGTAGTCCGGCGTAGCTATCTGCTGGAGGTGTATCATGTCGCTCTTGGCGAAGACCGAGCACCGCCCGGCGACCCTCGGCGGGTTCTTGCTCTTAAGCGCGAGCAGTCCAAACTCCTCGATCGTGAGTCCCATGCGGAAGGCCTGCTGGTCGAGGAAAGAGCCCGTGCCGGCGGCGCATACCGAGTTCATCTGGAAGTCGGCGATCCTCAATCGGCCGTTAGCCTCCGGAGCGAGGAAGATGAGCTTCGCGTCCTGCCCGCCCATCTCGATAACGGTCCTCACCTCGGGGTGGAATACCTCGACGGCCTTTGCCTGGGCAATGACCTCGTTGGTGAAGCCCGCGCCGATGAGCGGGGCGATGAGCTTACCCCCGGTGCCGGTCGCGGCGACGAGCTTTATCCGTTCATGGCCGTAACGGCCGATGAGCTCATTAAGAATGGAGAGGCACGTTTCGAGGGGTTCTCCCTTGGTGCGGATATAGTGCTCCTCGAGGATGTTCCTCCCTTCGTCGAGTACTACGGTATTTGCGCTAACGGAGCCTATATCGATGCCGATGTAAACGTTCCTGTATCCCGTCAACTCTCACCTCCGGAGCCTTTAAAGTTTAGTAAATGGAAAAACGTATTTCCGGCAGTATACCCTATTCTTCACCGGCCGGACGGATAAAAACATGACAAAGGTCAATAACCGTGAAACTAAAAAACCGCGTGACATAACGGTCGATGTTATAATGCGGCGCTAACCGCCTATGGTCTCCGGAAAGATCTTTTGTTTGTGAAGCTTAAACAGGGCTTAAAGGCCTCCGGTCAATCGCAGGTCTCAATATCGAGGGGCCTTTAACGCGCGTACCTTTGGGCCGCGCCTGGGGTGGAACTATTCGGGCAAAAAAAAAGGATTGTATATCAAATACTGATGAAACAATTATCCACATTTCATCGGCCGATGTCAATATTGGCGAGGTATTTTTTTGAAGTTACGGATGTGACGGTTAAAGACGGAGGCGTTGAAATGAAATAAAAAAAAGGCCCGGTCGTCCCGGGCCTTTAAAGCTTAAAGAAGTACAATATCTCTACCGATTACTTCTTGTTGGCCAGTTCCTTCTCGTAGCCAACCACGGCCTTGATGTCGTCATCGGACATCGTCTTCTGCGCGGGCATGCCGATCGCGAACTGCTTGTACTTCTTCGCGGCGCCTTCGCGGCCGTTCTTTACGACCTTCGCTATTTCATCGACCGAGCTCTTCTTGAAGAAGTCGTTGCCCTGGATAGCAGGGGCCATCGCCGTGCCCTCTCCCGCCGGACCGTGGCAGGGGGAGCACTTCGCCTTGAATATGGCCGCGCCGTCAGCAGCCATCGCCGTACCGGCAAATGCAACGCTCGCGGCAATGATACCGCTCAATACTAATTTACGCATGTCTAGCCTCCTCTGGGGAATTTTGAGTTTAGAGATTACAATCAAAAAAAGACCTTGTCAAGAACTTTATGAAGTACCCCGTTATCAAGGCTTTAGCGAAGGGCGGCGCGACGGTTTTTATATTTATTCAGGGAGCTCTTCGCGGTGGGAATATTTGCTATTTAACAGGCTGCTGAAAAAGTCCATCTCTTCGAAGGCTGCGTCGCTCGTCATTGCGGCGCACCTGCGGTGGGCAGAGGTTTAGCTGGATTTTTTATCGCAACGGACGGTGGAGCCCCCGCCGCCCAGCATTACCTTTGCCGTGCGCACGCACCAAAGTACGCCTCAAACCGTGCCTCTCGACGCCTCGCATCTGGAGCTTTTTGAGCAGCCTGAACAAATTCCGGGTTTTTCAGCAATCTGTTAATTTGCTATTTAAGCCCCTTCATCGCCATGTCCACGATGACGGCGGTAAAGAGGACCCCGAGGTACATCATCGATATCTTGAAGTTCTTCCAGGCGACGTCCTTCCGGGGGTCCCTCAGGAGCCTTACGTTCCAGAGTATGAAGTACGCCCCCATGGCGGCGGCGGCGGCGAAGTATATCCAGCCGTTGTAGCCGAGAAAAAAAGGCACGAAGGACGACGCGACGAGCAGTATCGTATTTATGAGTATGTAGAGAGAAGTTTTCCTGTCGCCTATTACGCAGGGGAGCATGGGCACGCCTGCCTTCTCGTACTCCTCCCTGTGGAATATGGCGAAGCTCCAGAAGTGCGACGGGGTCCAAAAGAACATGATGATGGCCAGCGCCACGGGCGGCGTGCAGAGCTCCGGCCTCGCGGAGGCCCCTCCGGCGAGCACCGCGAAGCTCCCGGCAAGCCCGCCTATTATGATGTTCGTCCAGCTCCGTCTCTTAAGCCACACCGTGTAGACGAAGGCGTAGACGAAGGCCCCGAGCGCGAGATGCAGCGCGACCATGTTATTAAGCGCCTTTACGGCGACAAGGAGCGAGAGGGCGAATAGCGAGCCGGCGGCGATAAGGACGGTCCTGCCGCTTATGTTCGCCCCGGAAGGAAGCGGCCTCCCTTTCGTGCGCTTCATGACGGAATCTATGTCGCTGTCGAAGTAATGGTTGAAGGCGCTCGCCGAGGCCGAGGCGAGCATCGTGGCGGCGATCAGGAAAAACATCTTGTAGACCGAGAACCCGCCCGACTGCGTCGCTATGAGGCCGACTATGGCGCTAAAGGTTATAAGACTGCAGATACGGAGCTTGAAGAGCTTTAGATACGACCCAACCGGCATTGCCTGCACTGGAAATTCCTCCAATCGGTCTTTATTGGCGAACGGACAGGGCGATTAATAGCGGTTATTGACCCTTTATACACCCTGTCCGGGAAAAAAGCAACACTTTGGCGTTTAATTATGGCGGTTTTTTTAAGACCGCCGCCTTACCGGGCGCTTACCTGACCGGTCAGCTCGCCGGCCTCTTCAAGCTCCGCGGGCCTTCCGAGGAGCGTGAGGAGGGCGTTAAGGACAAAGGTCATGCCCCCGGCTATGGCGACAAGGCCGCCTATGCCCATTACGGACATGCCGACGATCTTCCCCATGCTGTTGAGGTTCTGGGCCGCGCCGTACGTCTTTCTCGCCACCCCGTGCTCCCCCGCTATGAATAGCCCCGCGGCGAAGAGGACTATGCCGAGGGTGTAGAGCCAGGGCTGAATTGAAGCCATCTTCCGGCTCCAGAGCGCCCTCTTGAAGGCCGGGACCATCTCGTAGAAGAGCCCCATGAAGGCTATGGTCACGGCCCCTATGACGCAGTGGTAATGCGCTGGTATCTTGGTGTTCGTCCCCCTTATGGTAAGGGCTATAATGCCGCCGAGCACGAAGACGAGCATCGAGAGCATGAGCGACGAGAACGCAGGGTCCTTCCATGACCTCCCGCCCTTTAGCGCCACCCCGAGGGTCGCGAGCGTGAAAACCGCGGTCGACGGGCCGAGCCCCCACTGCATGAGGGCCGTGAAACCGGCCTTGTATCCCGGCGAGTTTATGTCCTGCAAGAAGTGTATGAAGGGCGCCGGCAGTACGAACAGTATATAGACTATGAAAAGTGCCTTTGAAGTCCCCGCGCTCAGGGGCTCGCGCAAGAGCACGAGGCGCGCAAGGTATATCCATGCCGCGGCCATCGCTATGGTATTGGCGAACTGGAGCATATGGCCGCCGCCCCAGAAAAACCGCTCATAGTCCCATATGGGGGCCGCAAGGGCCGAGAGCCTTAAGCCCGCAAGCCCAAAGCAAACGAAGGCGACGGCGACGGCCACCCCGGAGCAGGCCATGCCGAAGGTTACAGCGGGGAGCGTCTTTCCATTAAGCTTCGCCTTTATCAGGGTTGCGAACGTATTTATGAGGTTAAGCGTTATGCCGAGGGCGAAAAGGAGAAGGCCCGCGTAGAAATATGTGGACGAAAGGAGCGGCACGTAATTGACGATTATTCCCTTGCCCGCGCCGAAAAGGGCGGAAAACCCTACAAGGAACATCCCGGCGAAAGAGACGAGGAGCGCCGCCCACCCGAGAGGGGCCGAAAAGGGCCTTTCGTCCAGGTCGCGGGTCGAGGTCAGGGCCCAGAGGAAACCCTCGAAGGCGAGGAACCAGATGACGACCGCCATGTCAACGTGGCCGACGAGCGCCACATAGATATAGTCGCGCCCCAGCGGCAAAAAATCCTCGATGACCGGTGTACGGGCCATAGCGACCATGAAGGCGAATATCCCGGCGAAGACGAGCGAGAAGACCGCGAGCCAGAGCCAGCCGTAAAGAAGTTTATCAGTTTCTTTCCTGTATGCGTCCATTTGCGCCATCCTCTCCAAAGCGGCCCTCGCGGGACCGCCTTACATGCCATTTCCGGAACGCCACAACGCCCCAGACCGATTCGACCACTCCAAAAGGCCATGTCCCAGCCAGAAAACCGTATGTCGCGGACCCGATACATGCGCCGGCAAAGCAGAAGGTAAACCACGGAGACCGGGTTTCCATGGCGTAGAATATCATCATGAGCGTCACCACCGAGGCGCCGAACAAAGTTAACATCTGACCCTCCTATGAAAACTCCGCAATCCATGTGGAAAGCGGAATATTTGATGCTCCCCGCCGCAAGCGGCGGGGAATTGCGCTCGCGACGCTTTTTCAATCAATTATAGCAGATTATATATAGCCGATTATAACCGATTCGCTTCGATCCTTAAATAAAAAAGCCTGCCTCTGGCCCTCCCCTCCCTCGATGGGGTTGGAGGGGAGGGCCAGGCGGGATCCCTTCTTAAAGGGGTCCGGGGCGAATAGCTTGCATATTATAGATAGTCCAAAATAACCTGCAATAACATGACGGAAATCATTTATTAAAGCCCGAAAGAGAATTATATTTTTCTTACAGGCGCAAGAAGGCTTGAAAATGCATCGCGAGCGCAATCCCGGCCGCGTGCGGCGGGGTCAAGGAAGCGTTTAGAAATAGTTACCTTACATTTGGAAGATTCCCCGCGGCTTGCCGCGGGGAGCTTCAAAGCCGAATGGGCTTGAACGGAGGAGGCCTTCCGGTATATAATGGTATGATATCAAAAACATTCCGGAGGCACCGATATGCTGAGAGAAAAGGTCGAAGAAGCACTTAACAGGATAAGGCCAGCGCTTCAGGCTGACGGCGGAGACGTCGAGATCGTAGACATAGACGAGAAAAACGGGATCGTGAAAGTACAGCTCCAGGGGGCGTGCTCGGGATGCCCGAGCTCCCAGATAACGCTCGCCATGGGCGTCGAAAGGGCCATAAAAGAGAGGGTCCCCGAGGTAAAGCAGGTCCTCTCCATATAAGAGGTCACGGACCGGAGGAAGACCCGAGACTCGACCGCCCGCGCCGGCAGGGTGCGCGTCGCTTTAGCGCCCCTTCCTCCGGGCAGGGAAGGCCGGATGGGGGAGATTAAAACATGTCCTATCATATAACCGAAGACTGCATTTCCTGCGGAGTATGCCTTCCCAACTGCCCCGAAGGGGCGATAAGCGAGGGCATCCCGTACATCATAGACCCGAAGCTCTGCACCGAATGCGGAGCGTGCGCCGAGGTTTGCCCGGTGGAGGCGTGCCTGCCGGCGCCGGCTGCGACAAATGCCGTATAGGCAAGCTTTTTTCAGGCCCTCATAAGGCCGCGCCGGGGACCGGGGCGCGCTACATATGCGCGCCGTAGCGGCGGCGCGGGAGCGGATGGACGTTTGAGGGCCCGCAAAAAAACAAAATAACCGTTAAGGAGACCCCTTTAATGAGTTCAGTAACCGTCTGGTTCATCCGCTGCGCCCTGATATATTTCCTTGTAGCCATACTCCTCGGGCTCCACATGACGGTCGCGGGCCCGGTCTATCCCGTGATGCCGGTCCACGTGCACTTTAACCTCCTCGGATGGATGTCGATGATGGTCTTCGGAGTGGGCTACCACATACTCCCAAGGTTCAGCGGAAAGCCGCTCTGGAGCGACAGGCTCTCATACGTCCAGCTCTGGACGGCGAACATCGGGCTTCTCGGCATGGCTGCGGGCTGGTACCTTAAGTCGTCCGGCTCCGGCACGCCCGTGCTCGTCGTATTCTCCGTCGTAGAGGCCCTCTCGATACTGTTTTTCGTAATAAACATGTTTAAGACGATCAAGATCACGCCGCCGCCCGCGAAGCCAGCGGCGGTTCCTGTAAAGAAATAATAAGTCGTATATGGCTGAGACGATAACCGAAGATATGATAATCGGCGAGGTGATGGCGAAAGTGCCGGGTAGCGTTGAGGTATTCAGAAAGCACTTCAGGGGGTGCTTCGCCTGCCCCGGGTCGAGCGTCGAGGACATATCTTTCGGCGCGCTCATGCATAACGCGGACCTGAAGTTGGTATTGAAGGAACTTAACGACCTTGCCAGTAAAAAATAAAAGAAGGTGACCTATGAGCACAATGACGGCAAAAATCACAAAAGACCTCGTAGTTAACGACTGCATAAAGCTCTATCCGAAGACCATCGGGGTATTTTCGCAATTCAAGATAGACTCCTGCTGCGGTGGAGCGGTGTCGATCGAGGCCGCCGCGGCCCGCGACGGCGCCCCTCTCGACGAGCTCTTGAGGGTCCTTAACGAGACCGCCTCGAAGTAAAAAGACTTCTTTTCTTTAAGGGGGGATACGGGCGAGCGTAAATGGCCATGATAATCTCCCCTGCCCCCTCTTCAGAAAAGAGTGGTAAAAAATATCTGGAATATCCGCCTTATTTTATGAGGCATTAAGGAGGCACATACACTTGGCTACCATGGCAAATATTACCGAATCCCGGGTGCTCGACGCCCTGAGAAAGGTCATGGACCCGGAACTGGGCAAAGACCTCGTAACGCTAGGGATGATAAAGAACGTAAAGGTCGATGGGACGAAAGTCAGGTTCAGCCTCATCCTTACGACCATGGCCTGCCCGCTTAAAAAAGAGCTGGAGACGAACGCCGTTAACGCCGTCAAGGCGATACCCGGGGTTACGGACGTTGCGGTAGAGACCGGCGCGCAGGTCCCTCAGGCAAAGGGGATGCCCGACAAGCAGCCGATCCCCGGCGTAAAGAATACGATAGCCGTGGCCTCCGGCAAGGGAGGCGTCGGCAAATCCACGGTCTCCGTTAACCTCGCTTTGGCTTTGGCGAAGACCGGGGCGAAGGTCGGCATACTCGACACCGACATCTACTGCCCTTCTCTCCCCCTTAT